>JAITGZ010000263.1 GCA_031280335.1 Deltaproteobacteria bacterium
CGTCCCGCCTTTTACTCCCGCGCTGTTTTCAGGTTTTACGCCATAAAGGACTGTACCGCGAACGCGCCAGGCAAAAAGGAACCTGCCCCCCTTGAATTTTCCCGACACGCCTGTTATAGCTGACAGGGCGGAAAAATTGCAAGCCGGTATGGTTCTCACCCTGGTTTACCCCCCCCGTCCGGCGCACTTGCGCCGGGCATCACCCCTTTGCCGCGGAGGTTGGCATGTCGCAGCAAGAACTACCCCAGGAAGGCTTCAAGAAATTGGAGTCTTTTCTCGGCACGTCGCTGGACGCTTCCAGCAGAAACGAATCATCCTTGATCAAGGTTCTGTATGAGGCGCAGCACATTTTTGGATATCTGCCCAGAGAAGTAGTCTTTTTCATAGGCGAAAAACTCAATGTGCCGGTATCCAAAATCCACGGGGTCATCAGTTTTTATTCCTTTTTCACCACTACCCCCAAGGGGCGCAACCAGGTCAAGATTTGTCTGGGCACGGCCTGCTTTGTGCGCGGGGCGGAAAAAATCGCCCGCGCACTGGAAAGCCGCCTGGGCATCAAGATTGGCGGCACCACTCCGGATAAACGGTACAGCCTGGAAGCCCTGCGCTGCGTGGGCGCTTGCGGCCTGGCCCCGGTGGTGCTGGTGAACGACAAGGTTTACGGCAAGGTTGTGGAGGAAGACATGGGCTCAGTTCTGGAACAAAACCAGTAAAAGGGTGAAATCATGAAAAGACTCAACAGTTATGCCGAACTAGCCTCCGCCTGCGCCGCCTGTAAGCCCTTGCTGGAACTGCGGGAACAGACTGCGGACAAACCGCTGAAACGGGAGCTGCTCATTTGCGGCGGCACCGGCTGCCAGTCTTCCGACAGCGCGGACATACTGGCCAACCTGCAGACGGAGATCAAGGCCGCCGGCCTGGAAGACAAGGCCTCGGCTCAAATTACCGGCTGCTTTGGCTTTTGCGAAAAAGGCCCCATTGTCAAGGTTTTTCCGGATGATGTCTTTTATATTGAGGTCAAGCCGGAAGACGCCGGAGAAATAGTGCAAAGCCATCTGCGCAACAATACCATTGTGCGCCGCCTGCTGTACGAAGACCCCGCCAGGCCGGGCGTGTTTCTGGAAAAGCAGGGCGAAATGAATTTTTACAAAAAGCAGCTGCGCATAGCCCTGGAAAACTGCGGGCGGATCAACCCGGAAAAGATTGAAGAATACATCGCGGCGGAAGGCTACCAGGCCATTGCCCGCTGCCTGCAATCCATGACCCCGGAGGATGTGGTCAAAGAGGTTACGGATTCCGGCCTGAGCGGGCGCGGCGGCGGCGGCTTCCCCACCGGGGTCAAGTGGGCGGCGGCGGCGCGTCAGCCCAAAGGCAAAAAATATATGGTCTGCAATGCGGATGAGGGCGACCCCGGCGCGTTCATGGACCGCTCCATTCTGGAGGGGGACCCGCACAGCGTGATCGAAGGCATGCTCATCGCGGCCTATGCCTTTGGCTCGGACCAGGGCTATGTCTATATCCGGGCGGAATACCCCCTGGCCATTCAGCGCCTGTCCAGAGCGGTGGAGCAGGCCCATGCCGCCGGGCTGCTGGGCGAGAATATTCTGGGTTCAGGCTTCTCCTTCAACCTGGAACTCAAGTACGGGGCCGGGGCCTTTGTCTGCGGCGAAGAGACCGCCCTTTTGCGCTCGGTGGAAGGCGGACGCGGCGAGCCTACCTCCAAGCCGCCCTTTCCGGCGGAGCAGGGGCTTTGGAATAAGCCGACCATCATCAACAATGTGGAAACCCTGGCCAATGTGCCCAAAATCCTGCGCCGGGGGGCCAAGTGGTTTTCAGCCATAGGCACGGAAAAATCCAAAGGCACCAAGGTTTTCGCCCTGGCCGGCAAGATCAACAATGTCGGCCTGGTGGAAGTGCCCATGGGCATCACCCTGCGGGAAATCATCTATGAAATAGGCGGCGGCATAAAAAACGGCAAAAAATTCAAGGCGGTGCAGACGGGCGGGCCTTCCGGCGGCTGCATCAGCGAAGAGAATATGGATATCAAAATCGATTATGCCTCCCTTTCTTCCATCGGCTCCATGATGGGATCCGGCGGCATGATCGTCATGGATGAAGAAAACTGCATGGTGGATATAGCCAAATTCTATCTGGAATTCACCATGGAGGAATCCTGCGGCAAATGTACGCCCTGCCGGGTGGGCAACGTGCGTATGCATGAGATGCTGAAGGCCATCACCAAAGGTCAGGGCACGCCCGAACATATGGAAAAACTTCAGAGCCTGGGCAAGGTGATTCAAGATACCGCCCTGTGCGGTCTGGGCCAGACCTCCCCCAACCCGGTGATCAGCACCATGCGCTTCTTCCGCCATGAATACGAGGCGCATATCCACGATAAACGCTGCCCCTCCGGGGTCTGCCGCGATCTGCTGGATTATGTGATCACCGAAGAATGCATCGGCTGCGGCAAATGCCTGAAAAACTGCCCGGCCAACTGCATCAGCGGTGAACGCAAAGAACTGCACGTGATTGACCGCGCCAAATGCATCAAGTGCGGCACCTGCGAAGGTGCCTGCCCCAAAAAGGCCATCATCCGCAAATAGAGGACGGCGCGGAAGCCCCGCGCATCGTAAAAAGGGAAACCGTTCAATAAAGTTTTACCGGCCTTGGGCCGTTATGTGAGGACTTCATGGTCAATCTCACCATAAACGGGAAAGCGGTGGCGGTGCCTGAGGGCTCCACCATTCTGGATGCGGCGAAGAAACTGAACATCCATATTCCCACCCTGTGTTTTCTGGATTTGCACAATCTTAAAATGGTCAATAAAACCGCCTCCTGCCGGGTGTGCATGGTGGAAATGACCGGCCGGCGCGCCCTGGCCCCGTCCTGCTCCACCCCGGTATCACCGGGCATGGAAATACAAACCCACAGCTCCCGCGCCATTCAGGCCCGGCGGGCGGTGGTGGAGCTTATCCTGTCCAATCACCCCAAAACCTGCCTGACCTGCCCCAAAAACACCAACTGCGAATTGCAGGCCCTGGCCGCCGAACTTGGCCTTACCCACATCCGTTACACCGGCAAGACGCACACCCACACCCTGGATAAATCCAGCCCGGCCCTGACGCGGGACATGAATAAATGCGTACTCTGCCGCCGCTGCGAGACCATGTGCAACCAGGTACAGACCGTCAATGCCCTTTCAGGGGTGAACCGTGGCTTCAATACCATGGTCGGCACGGCCTTTGATATGCCCATTGTTGAAACCGCCTGCGTCTCCTGCGGCCAGTGCGTGGCCGTATGCCCCACGGCGGCCCTGTCAGAAGTAAGTAACATGCAGAAGCTTTGGGACGTCCTGGCGGACAGGGACAAGTTTGTGGTGGTGCAAACCGCCCCGGCCGTGCGAGCCGCCCTGGGTGAGGCCTTTGGCCTGCCCCCCGGCCGGGCTGTAACCGGTAAAATGGTCTCCGCCCTGCATCAGCTTGGCTTTGACCGGGTCTTTGACACCAATTTCAGCGCGGATCTCACCATCATGGAAGAGGCCAAAGAATTTTTGAACCGGGTCAAAAACGGCGGGCGGCTGCCCATTCTGACCAGTTGCTGCCCCGGTTGGGTCAAATTTTTTGAACACCAGTTCCACGACCTGATGGATGTGCCCTCCACCTGCAAGTCGCCGCAGCAAATGTTCGGGGCCGTTGCCAAAACCTACCTGGCCCAACAGCTTAATGTGGACCCTGAAAAAATGGTCGTGGTTTCGATTATGCCCTGCCTGGCCAAAAAATATGAGGCCGGCCGAGCGGAACTGACCGTGAACGGCCTGCCGGAAATAGACCTGGTACTCACCACCCGTGAACTGGCCAGGGTCAT
Organism: Deltaproteobacteria bacterium; assembly: GCA_031280335.1. GTDB lineage: Bacteria > Desulfobacterota > Desulfovibrionia > Desulfovibrionales > Desulfovibrionaceae > WRHT01. The sequence goes on from JAITGZ010000263.1 coordinate 3,865, forward strand.
CCATGAAGCCGGCATAGACTTCGCCGCCCTGCCCGACGACAAGTACGACGACCCCCTGGGCGAATCCAGCGGCGCGGCGGATATTTTTGCCATCAGCGGCGGGGTGCTGGAGGCGGCCCTGCGCACCTCCTACGAATGGCTCACCGGCAAGACTTTGGAAAAAGTGGAGTTTGAAGCGCTGCGCGGCTTTACCGGCATCAAGGAGGCCCTTGTCCCGGTGGGCGATCTTACCGTCAAAGTGGCGGTGGCCAGCGGCCTGGGCAACGCCAGAAAACTGCTGGAAGATGTGCGCGCCGGCAAGTCCGATTATCACGCCATTGAAGTCATGGCCTGCCCCGGCGGTTGCATCGACGGCGGCGGTCAGCCCTACCACCACGGTAACTTCTCCATCCTCGAAAAACGTATGCAGGCCATCCTGGGAGAGGATAAAGGCAAAAAATTGCGCAAATCCCACGAAAACCCCTTCATCCAAAAACTCTATGCCGAATTTCTGGGTGAACCCAACGGACACCTGGCCCACAAACTCTTACACACCAACTATGTAAAACGGCAGAAAATGTAACCGCATAACAACAAAAACCCGCCTCCCCCCAAATATGGAGGAGGCGGGGAACGGTGATGCGCTTTTTCAAGCCTGCGGAACCAACGGCGTATCAGAAAGGCAGTAATAACCTGAAAGTGGCGGGTTATTTCTGTTTTTCAATGACCAGCTTACAGGGATAAGCCCTTTCGCTGCTTCCATTCCCGTCGGCCATGGCGACAACCCTCCAGCCCCTGTCATAGATATCCGCTATGGTTACGCCCTGAAGCCCGGATTTATTGCAATCGAATACAAGGTTCCTTTCGCCGTCAAATGAATTTATGCGCCGGGCGTAGCAAAAATCACCTTGCAGCGTTGCGGCCCGCGCAAAAGACGCGGGCATGACCACGCCGGCGGCCAAAAGCAGCGCGGCAAGCAAAAAAAATCTGGACATATTTCCTCCTGGGGTGATTGCCCGTAGGGCAGTGTCGCGGCGCGCAATTCCTTCATATCCGCATATAGCAAAAAATTGACGCGGGCTTGGGGCCGCGCGAAGTGATGGTTTAATGCAGAGGGGGTCCGGGGGGAATCATTCCCCCCGGACGGGGTTTGGGGCGGCAGCCCCAAAATTCAAGAAGGCGCATCTATATAGAGCAATTTCACCTTGGAGCGGCTCTAATCCCCGGCTTCTTCGTCGCTTTCTTCCAGCTTTTGTTTCAAAATGTCGCCCAAATTCTGCCCGCCGCCGTCCGTGCCGGCGGCGCGGCCCTCGCGGGCGGGGGTCGTCTTTTTACGCTGCTCTTCGCCTTCTTCTTTGAGTTGTTTTATGGAAAGGCCCAGGCGGCGTTCTTCGGCGGAAACATGGATGACCTTGGCCTCAATAGTAACGCCTTCTTTATAGAATTCGGCCGGGCTTTTGATCTTTTTACTGCTGATTTCAGACACATGCACGAGGCCTTCAATGCCTTCCTGCACTTCCACAAAAAGGCCGAAATCGGTGATATTGGTGATTACCCCGTTAATGACCGCGCCTTCGGGGTATTTATCCGGCACATAGCCCCAGGGGTCTTCCTGCAGTTGTTTTATGCCCAGGGTGAATTTTTCGTTTTCCTGATCCACGGTAAGCACCTTGGCTTGCACCACATCGCCCACTTTATAGACTTCGTTGGGATGGCGGATTTTTTTGGTCCAGCTTATGTCCGAAACATGAATCAACCCGTCAATGCCGTCTTCAATACCTATAAATATGCCGAATTCAGTGATGTTTTTAATCTCTCCCTCCAGAATGGTGCCTTCAGGAAACTTGACCGCCACCACTTCCCAGGGATTTTCTTTGATCTGTTTCATGCCCAGGGAAATGCGCTTTTTGGAGGAATCCACCCCCAGCACCACCACCTCCGCCTCATCGCCCAGATGGACCATTTGGGAAGGATGACGGAGCTTGCGCGTCCAGGACATTTCAGAAATATGCACCAACCCTTCCACCCCTGACTCCATTTCCACAAAGGCCCCGTAATCCACCAGGTTGGTTATCTTGCCTTTGAAAGTGGCCCCGATGGGGAACTTGGCGTTTATATCCCGCCAGGGGTCGTCCATCATCTGCTTCAGTCCCAGGGAAACCTTGTTGTTTTCTTTATCAAAGGAAAGCACCTTCAGTTTCAATTCCTGACCCAGGCTGACCATCTCCTTGGGATGGCGGATGCGCTTCCAGGACATGTCGGTGATGTGCAAAAGCCCGTCCAGGCCGCCCAAATCCACAAATACGCCATATTCGGTAACGTTTTTGACCCGTCCGCACACCACCTGCCCTTCTTCCAGCGTGGTCAGCAGCCCCTGGCGTTTGGAATCGCGATCTTCTTCCAGCAGCACGCGGCGGGAGACAATGACGTTACTGCGGCGGCGGTTTATTTTAAGTACACGGAATTCATATTCTTTGTTGACCAGGGCATCCATATCGGGCACCGGGCGTAAATCCACATGCGAACCGGGCAAAAAGGCCTCCACCCCATTCAGGTCAACGGTATAGCCGCCTTTGATCCGGCGGACGATGCGCCCGGTACAGATACCCCCGTTTTCCAGCACATTCTCCAACTGATCAAACACCTGCATACGCTTGGCTTTTTCATAGGACAGGGTGATGGAGCCTTCCTGCTCGTTTTTGCGCACCACAAAAACATCCACCTTGTCGCCCACGGATACCCCAAGCTTGCCGCCGGAGTCGGTGAATTCCGCAATGGGGATTTGCCCCTCGGATTTGAAATTCACGTCCACCAGCACGGAATCGGCATCAATGCGAACAATTTCTCCTTTGACAATGGAGTTTTCTTCCAAATTGCCAAAGTCAGGGTTCAAATACTTTTCCAGGGCGCTTTCAAAATTGATTTCGCCCTCAAGGGCGGGGGCCTGTTCCGGTTTTACTGACATCAGGGGGGTCTCCTTAAAAGACGCAAGATTACCTTGAAAAAAACCGCAGCTTCGTTCAAAGTGGCTTTTCATACCAAAATAGTCGAACTTATACAACCGGAAAAACATAAAGGAAATTAAGGACAAAATATGCTCCTGCCGGACAGGGAACGCCAGCTTTTTTTAATGGACGGCTCCGCCTATATTTTTCGCGGTTTTTATGCCAATCCCAACATGAGCCGTTCCGACGGCGCGTCCACCAGCGTCCTGTACATGGTCTTGCGCCTGCTCTTTAAAATCGTGCGGGAAAAAACCCCGGCCCGCTTCGCCTTTGTGCTGGACGGCAGGGGGCCGAACTTCAGGCACCGTCTTTATGCCGACTATAAAGCCAACCGCCAGAGTACGCCCGAACCCCTGGCCGCGCAGATTGCGCCTCTGTGCGCGGCCATACGCGCCCTGGGGCTGGCGCTGATCGTTTCGGAAGACTGCGAGGCGGATGACTGCATCGCCTCACTGGCTTGGCGTTTCAACCCTTCCATGCCGGTAACCATCCTGGGGGCGGATAAAGACCTGCGCCAATGTCTCGGCCCCCGCGTCTCCATCTGGGACCCGGCGGGCAAAGAAGGCAAACTGCTCACCTTGCGGGACTTTGAGCGCGAGCAGGGTTTTGCGCCGGAATATTGGCCGGATTACCAGGCGCTGCTGGGCGATGCCAGCGACAATATCCCCGGCGTGCCCGGCATAGGCCCCAAGGGGGCGAACACACTCCTGCGCGAATTTCGCGGCCTGGAGGATATCTTCAGCCGCCTGACCGCCGTGCCGCCCCCCCTGCGTAAAAAACTTGAAGGGCAGGCGGAGCGGGCCTACCTGGCCCGTGAACTGACCAGGTTGCAGCGCGACCGCTGCCCTGAAGTTGACTTGGATGCCCTGCGCCCGCTCCCGCCGCAAGAAAAGGAACTGCTCGCCCTGCTGCGCGCCCATGAGCTGAGTTCGCTGGAGCGGGAGTTTCTTTCCATGCGCCGCATGGACTCCATGGCGGCGGAAAAAAAAGGATTCTCGCGTAACCCCGAACTGGGCGCGGCCTTCAGGCATGACCCCACGCCCACAGCGCCGCAGCGCGGCGCAAGCTCCCAAGAACCCTCCGCCGAGGCCCCCCGCCCCCAAAAAACGGAAGAAGAGCGCACGCCCGCCGCCGCTTCTTCGCCTTGCCCAAACCTTAACCAAAGCCGGCAGGACACTCTTTTATCCGTTCTGCAAACCCCCGCCATACCGAATGCGGAAAGCCTGCCCGTCATGGCGGACGCGGCAGATCTGCCGGAGGCGGAGTCCCTGGCCCTGCTGCCCCTGAGCGGAGCGGAACGCTCCGCGCGCCTGTTCATCAGCGACGGGCGGCGGGAACTGCTTTGCTCCCATGCGGATGCCTCCGGGGCGGCGCTTGTGCCGGGCCTGGCCGAAGCCCTGGCTTCGCGCCCAAGACTGCGCCTGGTCGTGCCGGAATTCAAACGGCGCTGCGAAGAGTTCCCGGCCCTGCGCCGCATCCCTCTGGAGCGGGTGTTCGACCCCAGCCTGGCCGCCTGGCTGCTCAGCCCTGAAGAGTACGACTACAGCTTCGGACACTTGCTGCGCCGCTGGGGGCAGGAACTGGAACAGTCCGGCGCGTCCCCGGCGCGTCCGGGGGCTTTGGCTCTGGCCCTGCGCGATATCATGGAACAAAAGCTGGAGTCCAGGCATCAGCACAACCTGCTGCGCGAGATGGAAATGCCGCTGATCCCCGTATTGCTGGATATGCAGGAGGCCGGCCTGGGCATTGATCGGGCGGCCTTTAAAAATTTTTTGGATGAGTCCCAGGCAGAGCTGGAAAGCCTGACCAAAAACATCCACGCCGCCGCCGGACGGGAGTTCAACATCCGCTCCACCCGGCAACTGGGGGATGTTCTCTATGCCCTGCTTGAGCTGCCCAAAGCGCGCAAGACCGCCGGGGGGCAGCTTTCCACCGCTGTGGACGCCCTGGAAAAACTCCAGGGACGGCACCCCATAGTACAACTTATCCTGGACTATCGCAGACTGGAAAAACTGCGCTCCACCTATCTGGAGCCCCTGCCCCGCCTGGCCGACGCCCAAGACCGCCTGCACACCAGCTTTAACCAAAGCGCCACCGCCACCGGCCGCCTTTCTTCCAGCGCGCCCAATCTGCAAAATATTCCGGTACGCGGGCCCCAGGGTATGCGTATGCGCGCCTGCTTTACCGCCGCCCCGGGCAAATTGCTGGTTTCCGCCGATTATTCGCAGATCGAACTGCGCGTTCTGGCCCATCTGGCCCATGACCCCACCCTGCTCGAAGCCTTCCGCCGGGGCGAAGACATCCACAGCCGCACCGCCGCCCTGCTCTTTGACCTGCCTGCGGAAAAAATATCCCCGGATCAGCGCCGCAGCGCCAAAACCATCAATTTCGGCCTGATTTACGGCATGGGCGCGCAGAAACTGGCCCAGGATCTGGGAATAAGCATGAAAGAAGCCAAAGAATTCATCGCCCGCTACTTTGAGCGGCTGGAGGCCCTGCGCGCCTACTTTGACCGCACCGAGCAGGACGCGGGCAGAGACGGCTTTGTCAGCACCATGACCGGACGCCGCCGCTTCTGCCCGGATATTCTTTCCGCCAACCGCCAATTGCGCTCCCAGGCCAGACGGCAGGCCATCAATACCTGCATCCAGGGGAGCGCGGCCGATATTATCAAAATGGCCATGCTGGCCGTGGCCGAAGATGCTGAACTGCGCGCGCTGGGTGCCAGACTGGTGCTGCAGATCCATGACGAACTTTTGCTGGAATGCCCATCCGAACACGCCCGCAAAGCGGGAGAAAGACTGGCCGCCATAATGTCCGGCGTAACGCCGGGCGGGCGGCCCCTCTCCGTGCCCCTGGCCGTGGATTACGGCTGCGGCTCCACCTGGGCCGAAGCGCACTGACCCGCGTTACGGCAGCAATGGAACAAATTAACTTTGAGATTATTGGGGCTATCGCCCCAAGCCCCATCCGGGGGGAATGATTCCCCCCGGTCCCCCTCGGCATTGAGCCAAAGTTCACTTTCGCCGCAGAGCGTCTCAAAGTTAATATGCTCTGACTGTCGCCAAGGAGGGCACCCTTAGGGTTCCCTCGCCGATATTATATGTGCCTGACCGCAGAGGATTAGCTTGCAAATCATTGCAGGGCGGTTTAATTCTTGCGAAGTTTGCGTGTTCCGGAGTAATTCCACTCTGAGATTGCCCCCTGTTTTCAGAGGCTGTATGTAAACGATCTGAAATACCACAAAAGCGAGGAGAGAATCATGATGCAATGGCCCAAGAGCAATGACGCGCTGGGTACGATTAACCGGGGCAACCCCGCTGAATCCGGCCTGTGTACCCTGTGCAGGGCGGACTGTGCCGGCAAATGCGAAACTTGGCTTTCCAGCCTGCGCGGGCGCGATACCCTTTATCCGCGTGACTTCGGCATAATCACCGCCGGCGCGGAAAACACCCTGAGCCAGGGCTGCTGCTACTCCGCCCTGCGCATCCAAGGCTACCACTATGGGGCCTTTGGCGAAAGCTTCAAAGCCCCCAAGGGCGACGTACTCTTTACCGATGTAAACCTTGAAACCTCCTTCGGCCGCAAGCAGCCGGTCAAATGCCGTTACCCCTTTGTTACCGGCGCCCTGGGTTCCACGGCCATCGCCGCCAGATACTGGGATTCTTTCGCCAGCGGCAGCGCCCTGTGCGGCATACCCATCGTGGTGGGTGAAAACGTGGTGGGCATTGACCGCAAGGCGGAAATCGCGGGCGGCAAAATAAGCAAAGCCCCGGAGCTGGACCGCCGCATCGAAACCTACCTGCGCTACTATGACGGCTACGGCGCCATCCTGGTGCAGCTTAATGTGGAAGACGCCCGCAACGGTGTGGCGGAATACGTCATGGACAAGTTCGGCGACAAGGTCGCCATTGAACTTAAATGGGGGCAGGGGGCCAAGGACATAGGCGGTGAAATCGCCGTCAAAGACATTGAGTACGCCAAATTTTTACAGCAACGCGGCTATCTGCTCGACCCGGACCCCAGCGGCGAAGCGGCCCGGGCCGCCGCGCAAAACGGACAGGCGCAGCATTTTGCCCGGCACAGCCGCCTGGGCTACACCAACCTGCACAGCTACGCGGAAGTGCGCAAGGATTTTCTGACCGCCGTGAAACGCCTGCGTAAACTGGGCTTTAAACACATCACCCTGAAAACCGGGGCCTACGGCATGGAAGGCCTGGCCATGGCCATGCGCCTGGCCGCCGACGCGGACCTGGACCTTTTGAGCGTTGACGGCGCGGGCGGCGGCACGGGCATGTCCCCCTGGGACATGATGGAACACTGGGGCGTACCCTCGCTGCAACTGCACACCAAGGCCCATGAATACGCCACCCTGCTTGCGGCGCGCGGCATCAAGCCCGTTGACATGAGCTTCGGCGGCGGCTTTGCCCGCTCCAGCGCCATCTTCAAGGGTCTGGCCCTGGGCGCGCCCTTCGCCAAGCTGATCATCATGGGCCGGGCCATGATGATCCCCGGCTTCCTCGGCTCCAACATCGAAGGCGTACTCAAGCCCGCCAACAAGGCCAAAGTGAACGGCAACTGGGACGAACTGCCCAAAAGCGTCAGCCAGTACGGCAATACCCCCGAAAGCATCTTTGCCGGCTACTACTCCCTGCGCGACAAGATCGGCACCCAGGCCGTCAAAGAAGTCCCCTTCGGCGCCATAGCCATGTGGACCCTGGTGGATAAACTGGCCGCCGGACTGCAACAGTTCATGGCCGGCTGCCGCCGCTTTACCCTCAAAGAAATACGCCGCGAAGACATCGCCGCCGGCAACTACGAACTGGCCAGAGAAACCGGCCTGCAACACATCTGCGACGCCCGCGACGAAGCGGCCAAGTCCATCCTGAACTCCTGAACGCAATTAAAACCCGTGCCGGGGGCTGGCTCCGCCCCCGGCACCCCCACCTAACCCGGATTTGCATGAGCAAGCACGAAAGTATTTTTTTAGGGAAACACTGATTAATTCGGGGTTCCGCCCCGAACCCCGCTGGGGGGAATAAGAAAGGGTAATGGCAAGGCACCCTCAAGAGAATAAATCAGCGTTTCCTTAGATCTAAACCACAGCAGGAAAACTGAATGAACCTCCATAATGATGCGGAAAACACACAATTTGACTGCCGGTCCAGCGACCTGCGGAAACATGTGAAGCACTGGTACCTGGGTTTGGACATCGGCACAAACTCTGTAGGTTTTTCCGCGACCGACAGAGAATATACCATCCTGACCAAGGGCGGTAAACTGCAATGCGGGGCAAGGCTTTTTGAAGACGCTGAAGACGCTTCTACCCGTAGAAAATTCCGTTCTTCACGCCGCCGCTTCGCTCGTCGCAAGGTTCGCATTGATTTGCTGCAAGAGCTGTTTAACGAGGAAATTGCCGGTAAAGACCCGGCGTTCTTCATTCGCCTGAACGAGAGTTCGCTGCATCTGGAAGACAAGAGCGCCGGAGAAAAATATCCGCTTTTTACCGACAGGAATTTTACCGACAGGGAATATTATCGCCGCTTCCCGACGATCTGGCATTTGCGTAAACATCTGCGTGAAAATGACGAAACGGACATTCGTCTGCTTTATCTTGCCTGCCACCACCTTGTAAAATATCGCGGACATTTTTTGTTCGCGGAATTCAACTCCGGCCGCTCTGACAGCAGCTACGGGAAGATCATCGACGACATCAACAAGTTCATGCCAGACAACGACCTCGCTTTCGACACTGCCCATGTCGGCAAGATTCCCGGCATTGTCGCGGATCGGAGCAAATCGTCCGCAAAACAGTGGGACGATATCAGCAAGATACTCAATCCCGGCAATGACAAAATGCTGGGCAGCATCTTCTCTGCAATCCGGGGCAACAAAATTCGGCTTTCAAAAATATGGAACGATTTGGACGATGCGGAAAAAGAACTGAAAGATGAACTCAAGGATTTCCAATTTTCGTCAGAAAAATATGAGGAATGTCTTTTGCTGGCCGAAACTGTGCTGAACGACGAGCAGCTTGAATTTATCGCCCTGCTTAAATCATTTTATGATCTGGTTATGCTCGACAGTGTTATGGCGGGCGCGTCCTCAATTTCCGAGGCCATGGTCATGCGATGGCAGGAACATAAAGACGAACTGAAGCTGCTGAAAACGTTTATCAAAACGCACCTGCCATCCGAATATGACAGCATGTTCCGCAAGAACACCGAATACAAGGATAAAGGTTTCGCCCATGCGTCTTATGCGAACTACATAGGCTCGAACATCGCTCACGGCAAGAAATCGCTGTCGCACTTCGTTATGTGCGCTGCCAAAGGCAGGGAGCCGGTGACGGCAAGTCATGAGGAATTTCTGAAATACGTTGGAGCCGTTCTGGAGAAAGCGAAAAATAAAGACGGCTACAGCGCGCTTAAGGAAAAAATAGAAAACAAGACACTTTGCCGTATCCATAACACGCAAGACAATTCCTATATTCCGCATCAACTGAACAAAGAAGAACTGCGGGCCATACTTGAGCGCCAGAAAAACAATTTCATGTTTCTGGGGAATGCCGATTCTTATAGTTCTGTCAGCGACAAGATCATTTCGCTCCTGACATTTCGTATCCCGTATTATGTAGGGCCGCTGTCGGATAAGGACAAGGGCAGGTTTGCGTGGATCGAAAAACGCCAGGGCCAGGAAAAGGTCAAGGTTACGCCCTGGAACTTTGTTGAGGTTGTCGATACGGCGGCATGCGGCGAAACGTTTATCACCCGCATGACCGCCAAGTGTACTTGGCTCAAATCCGAAGATGTCATCCCGAAGCAGAGTCTGCTGTATCAAAAATATATGCTGCTCAATGAGCTGAACAACCTCAAGCTCAATGGCAACCGCATAGATCAGGATATGAAACAGTTCCTGTATAACGGCATCTGTCAAAAGGAAACGTCGCTCTCGAAAGCGAAAATCAAGAAATATCTGGTGGATCACGGCAAAATTCAGCGTACCGACACTGTGGGTCAAGAAAGTGAAAACGACGCGGCGTTCCATGCTTCGTTGGCATCGCTTATCAAGTTCAGGTCGATTTTAGGTTCCAAAATAGACGAGCGAATGTGCGAGGACATTATCAAATGGCACACGATTTTTGGTGACGAGAAAACGCCTGTCAGGCGTAAAATCGAGGCATCTTACCGCTCCAGGCTGAACGATGATCAACTGGAGAAACTCGTCAAACTCACTTTTAAGGGATGGAGCAGGTTTTCAGGCAAATTCCTTGAAGGCATTGCCGCTGCCGATAAAAAAACGGGCGAAACGCTGACCATTATCCGCCTGCTCGAAGACACCACGCTGAACCTGATGGAAATTCTTAACAGCAAGGCCTGCGAGCCGGCATTTCTTGAGACCGTGGAAAAAGAAAACGCGGGCGGCAATCCCGCCCTTGATTACGACGGCCTTGTTAAGGGCCTGTACTGCTCGCCAACCGTCAAGCGGTCTATTTGGCAGGCGATGCTCATCTGCAGGGAACTCAAAAAGATTAACGGCTCCGCCCCGGAAAAGGTGTTCATTGAAGTAACTCGCGGCAAGGATAAAAAACAGAAAGGCAAAATGAAGACAAGCCGCCGTGAACGGATTAAAGCGTTACTGAATCAGGCCGCGAGAGATTGTGCGGATATCACAGCCATGAAGCGGGAGCTGGACAACAGACCGGACGAAAAGGAATTCCGTTCTGACCGTTTGTATTTATATTTCACGCAACTCGGCAAATGCATGTACAGCGGCGAGGCGATTTCGCTTGCCGATCTCAACAACGACAACCTTTACGACATTGACCACATCTATCCGCAAAGCAAAATCAAGGACGACAGCATGACGAACCGCGTCCTGGTCAAACGCAGCCTCAACGCGGCCAGGGGCAACAATTATCCGCTTGACCCACGCATTCAGTCGGAAAGGCGGGAATTTTGGAGCTGTCTGAGAGACAAAGGCTTTATTTCCGCTGAAAAATACAGCCGGTTGATATGTACACACCCTCTGAGCGCCGACATTATCGGCGGGTTCATCAACCGCCAGCTTGTGTCAACAAACCAGGCGGTCAAGGAAACAGCGAAAGCCCTCAAATTCCTGTTTGGCGATGCGACAAAAATTATTTACAGCAAAGCCGCCAGCGTCAGCGAGTTCAGGCACACACACGATCTGGTCAAGTGCCGTGAAGTCAACAATCTGCATCACGCTCACGATGCATATCTCAATATCGTCGTAGGCAATGTGTGGGACAGCGTGTATGCCGATTATTGGTCCAATAACAGAACGTTTAATGAAAACAGGGCGCTGGATACACTCTTTGCCGCCGACATCAAAGGCGTCTGGCAGATAACGCATATCAAAAAAATCAGGGAGTATCTTTTCGATAACAGGAAATACCTGAACAAATATGTCGTAACCGTTCGCCCGTTTGAAAAAAAGGGGGCGTTTTACGACCAGACCATTCATCCGAAAGGCAAAGGGCAATACGAACTCAAAAAAGGCAGCGACACCAAGAAATACGGCGGATATAAAAACGGTTGCAACGCTTACAACTGCGTTATGGAATATGATAAAACAAAAGGCAAAAACGGCAAACCGGCAAGAATACGCGGCGTATTCCCCGTGCCTGTGCGCTTTGTCGGCAGATATTCCGATGCCGCGCTGGTCGAGGCCATCGCAGCGGAGAACGATCTTGGAAATCAAAATCCCACGCTCCTTATGCCCAAAATAAAGATGTTCAGCGTTCTGGAAATTGACGGCGTCCGCTATCATATGCGGTCTGGTGATTTGCAGTGCTCGGCGACAGCGGAGTGGCAACCGGACAAAAATATTATCAGCATTATCCACGATATCTTCAGGTATCTGAAACTCGTCAGTGAAAAGCAGCTTGAGGCCGACAAAGACACGGGCGAGGATATACCTTTCGCGACCCGTGAGAGAAACAGGCATGGACAGGCAAGCAAAACAATTCGCCGGGAAGACAATCTTAAGGTTTATGACGCTATTATGGCGCAAATCCATAAACCGTTCTACACAGGCTACGGTTTTGCCAAAAAAGTTAAAGAAGGTAAAATCAGCCGTGATAAGTTCCGCGCATTAAAAACCTGGGAGCAGCTTGAACAACTGAAACAGCTCCTGAATTTTATCACCATGAACGGAGCAGCGGCAAATGGACTGGAGAAGATAGGCGGGGCGATAGAAGAAAAGTGCAAATATCTTGTGAGGGGCACAATAAACGATAAAGCTGTGGCGGTCATTGCCCAATCTGTTACCGGGCTGTTTGAGAGCCGTGCCTGGATCACATCTCCAAAATAGCACGACTCTCAGACAGTTACGGGGCGAACCTCCCGCATATCCGCCCCGACCAACAACCCAATGAGCAACACATACATAGTATGTGCCCTCCAGGGTTTCCTCCTTAGTGGTGTCTTCAGTTCCCACATTATCCACCCAATCGATCGGTGG
>JAITGZ010000023.1 GCA_031280335.1 Deltaproteobacteria bacterium
GGAGGAGCCGGAGGGGCCGGCTCCAGCCTGACAATGACGAAATTTTCTTCCGCGTCTGTAAATCTGAGGATAAAGCCGTCTTCCAGGGTTACTTCCGTCTGCGCCGCATGGGTCTCAAAAAAGAGATCGACGGGTAGCAGCAGGATTTTATCCGCTTCCGGCAGATAGACCTCCACATACGGAGGTACCTCTTCCTGCGGATCCTGCGCGGGCGGGGTCGGAGGGGGCGGAGTTACGGGCGGTTCGGTTACAGGCGGCTGATTCTGGGCGTAAGGGTTGGCGTAAACCGCGTCCGGGTTCACCGCGCCGCCCCAGCCCAAAGCGCCGGGCAGGCCGGTGAAGGTGATTTCACCCACGGCAAAAACTTCGCCCATATAGTTGATAAAATTGCGCCCGGTGCGCAGGGTCAGCTCCCGCCCCGCCAGAACCCCGGCCTGGGCGTAATTTATGAAATCCTCCGCCGTTTCAAATTCAGCCTGACCAGCGGCGGAAAGCTGCCCGTAATTATGCATGGAGGCGGAAACAGAGCTTAAAGCCCCGCCGGCGGCAATACGCCCCATATTGCGCGTTGCGCCGCCGCTTTCCAGGCGGATATCTCCGCCGGCGGCCAAAACGCCCGCAGCCTGGTTTTCCAGGCCTTCCCGCACACGCAGGTCAAGATCGCGCTCTGCGTAAATCCGCCCGCTGTTGTTCACACTGGAGCCGGCCAGGGACATATCCCCCGCCTCCGCCTGACCCGTGTTGCTTAAAGCCCCTTGCGCCGCCAAGGCCATATGCTCCGCCGCCAGGAGTCCCGTATTGGTCAGGGCGCCTTGGGACTCCAGAGTCATATTTTCAGACTCCGCCTGCCCCGCGTTGACAAGATCGCCGCCGGAGACAAGGCGCAACTCCCTTGCCTCCACCCGGCCCGTATTGCTCAGACGCCCCTGCGCCTCCAACCGTGCCTTTGCCCCGGCCGCATGACCCGCGTTTTCCAGATCGCCCCGCGAACTCAGGCGCAGTTCCTCCGCTCCCAGCGCGGCCCCAGGCTCAAGACGCACCCGCCCCGCCTCCGCCGCAAGCCCGCCGCCCGCCCGCACCGCGCCCGTCAGACGTAGCTCGCCGGGCGCGACAAGGCCCATATCACCCGCTGCCCGCCACTCGCCGCCATCATCACGTAAATTGCCGCCGCGCGAGCTGACGCCCATATCCCCGGCGCTGGAGGCGTCTTTAAGCACAATGTCGCCTTCCGCGCTGATGCGCAGCCCCGCCGTCCCGGCGCTCACGCCGCCCTGCGCGTTGATGCCGAAGCCCTTTTGCGAGGCGAAAATACGGATGCTCCCGGCATGCATACCACCCAAAGCCGTACTGTCCAGGGCCAGCATGGGGGTGCCCTGCGCGGCCGTAGAGCTGACCGCGCCCGTGGCCGGGTCATAGCGGTCATTGCCGGTCGCAATGCTCAAATCACCCGTAACCTTGACGCTGCCCGCCACACGCACCAAATTGGAGACCAGCTCGGCCGAACCGCCATGCTCCAGACCCTGCGCCGCCGCTCCCGCCCCTTCAATGCGCAAGACGCCCTGCGGGGAAAGGGCGAAATCCTTTATCGCCCCTTCCGGGGTCATGGCGGGAGAGCCGGTGATCAAAGAAAGACGCCCGGTGTTGATAAAACCGCAGCCGGCGCAGGTGATGCCGTTGGGATTGGCCAGAACAAGATCCGCCCGCTCCCCGAAAATTTCCGTCGGCCCGCGCAGCTCTGAAACAGACCCGCCGGTAACTTCGTTCAGGATAACCCTGGCCTGAGGGCCGTGCCCCATATTGGGGTTTAACTCCACATGCCCGCCCAAAGCGCTGGATGAAGCCGGATTGTACGTGCCCAGACCGCTGTTGTTTAAAATAAGCCCCTGGCCGCTCACATCATAACGGCTGTAACGGTTGTGCGAAACCCCGGCCGGGCTGGGCGGGGCAACGTTGACCACCTGGACGCCGCCGCCGGAACGGGCCAGGCTGGTTCTGCTGCTGCCGTCAGGCACAACCTGGGTCGCACGGGCTGTTAAAACATGCTGAAAAATCAGAGCCAAGGCAAGATAGCCCAAAAGCAGACGTGCGGATAAGGAGGGGGACATGCATGGCAGACCCCGGCGTTTAGGTCATTTTGGAGCAAATTGACTTTAAGACTGTAATATTTAAGACTAGGAAAACGCTGATTTATTCTCTTGAGGGTGCCTTGCCGTTGTGCAGAGGGATGGCAGAGGTAAAGCAACGCCTGGGCAAACATGCCCCTTTTGCCCCCTCAAACTCCCCCGGCAGGTGGCTCGCCCCCTGCACCCCGCATACGTTTTTAGCCGCTGCACGGCCTTGACCCCAACTTGAACGGGTTCAGAAGGGAGGGGTTCCCTCCCCAAGACTGATATAATTACCAAAATAATTTTGGTTACTGATATTATGCTAACCGACTTTTTATCCGGCGTCAATAAATATGGCGTAAAATTTATACCGGAGCGCGGATTATTTTTGCGCTCCGGCGGGGTGGGGGATTGTACATTTATATATCCCCCAACTTGAGTGGATTTATAAAGGGGTTCAGCCGAAAAAGCTGAACCCCTTTAAGCTCTGCTATTTCAGGTGGAATCGCCTCAGCGAATCAGGCCGCAGGCAAAGCGTGCGCCGCCGCCGCCCAGTGAGGCTGGCGTGTCGGAGTAGTTATCCCCTCCCGCGTGGATCATGAGGGAGCGGCTGGCAAAATCAGCGCTCTTTACTCCCTTGACGTGCAGTGTGGCCTTGGCTGTGCCGTCAGCCGCCGCCGTGATGAAGGGCAGGTCTCCCTTATGGCCGCCGCCGTTGGGGCCAAGGTGTTTGCCTGTTTTATCCGGGTCAAAGTGTCCGCCGGCCGCTCCGGCAGGGGTAACCTGCCCGTCTTTGGTGGTGGGGGCGCAGTCCGGGTTTTCATGCACATGCAGGCCGTGCTGGCCGGGGGGAAGCCCCATAAAGTCAACCATTACATCCAGGCCGTCACCGTTATCCGTAAAGGTGGCTGTACCGACTTTGCCGCCTTGTCCGTCTTTGGTGGCCAGATACATATCAGCGGAAAGGCCTGCGCCCCGGGCAAAGGGGGCCAAGGCCAGGAGAAGCAGGGCGCAAAGGCCCAAGCTAAGGCTTACAGGTCGTGAGATGGACATAAGTTTACTCCTTTGTTTGTAAGTTCACGCCTTTAGAGCAATTTAAAAGCGAAATTGCTCTAATATTTACTAAGGGTGTTTCAGGGTTCAAAGCCTTTCAGTTCCCCTTCAGTTGTGAGCTGAATCCGCCGCAGGCGGCTGAAAAAACTGTGAGGAATACGGGGGGAACAATTCCCCTCGGATATGGTTTGGGGGGCGACAGCCCCAAAATTACAATTGACTGTTGTCCGGTTTCATGTTTGAGGGGCTTCCATCGCCATTGCGCCGGCTTTGCCCAGCCATATGCTTTTAGCCGCCTCAAACTCTTGTTGCAGGCAATCCATCAATTCTTTTACGGAGATGATGCCGCTGATGCGTCCCACATTGGCCCCGGCAAAGGCAAAGCCTTTTTCAAGGTTGCCGCGCATGGCGTTGAACAGGGCTGCGGC
Source organism: Deltaproteobacteria bacterium (assembly GCA_031280335.1). Lineage (GTDB taxonomy): Bacteria > Desulfobacterota > Desulfovibrionia > Desulfovibrionales > Desulfovibrionaceae > WRHT01. Next base: position 3,587 of record JAITGZ010000023.1, read on the forward strand.
GATGCAGTAGGGAGAATTTTTGGGGTCGCAGGTGTGTACGCAGCGAAAAATGCAGCGGAAGTTGGGTTTTTTGTCCGTCAGAGCTTCAATAAAGTGGTTTTTAATGGCCCGGCCGGGCATACCCACCGGGCTTTTGATAATGGTCAGGTCTTCCTGCCGGGCATTGACGAAGGCCTGTTTAAAACGGTCATCCGCATCGCATTCATGGGTGGCCACAAAGCGCGTGGCCATTTGTACGCCGGCGGCACCCATGGTCAACATGCGGTGGATGTCTTCGCCGGTGTAAACCCCGCCGGCGGCGATGACGGGTATGGCCCGTCCGGCTTTGTCTTCAAAGTTTTTAGCAGCGTCAATGGTTTCGCGTAAAATATGTTCAAGGGAAAAATCCGGCGAATCCAGGTCTTCAGCCTTAAAGCCCAAGTGTCCGCCCGCCTTGGGGCCTTCCACCACAAAGCCATCGGGAACAACGCCGAAACGGGATATCCATTTTTTACACAAAATACCGGCGGCCCGACCGGAAGAAACGATGGGGATGAGCTTGGTTTTGAATTCTTCTTTTTTTTCCTCGCACATGTCCAGCAGATGCTTGGGCAGATCCAAAGGCAGCCCCGCCCCGGCAAAGATAATGTCGATTTTTTCCTCTACAGCCGCACGCACCAGGGCGACAAAGTCAGTCAAAGCCACCATTATGTTTACGCCCAGCACCCCATCGCTCAGGGAGCGCGCCAAGCGTATTTCTTTTTTTATCGCCCTGGCATTGGCCTCAGCCGGGTTGGAACCGACATCGGGTTCGCGTATGCCAATCATGGCCCCGGCAATGACGCCCACCCCGCCTTGGGCCGACACGGCCGAAGCCAGGCGGTGCAGAGATATGCCCACGCCCATTCCGCCCTGGACTATGGGCAGTTTCACGGTGAGGTCTCCTATTTTCAACACGGGCAAGGACATGATGCGCCTCCGGCGGATGATGGAAAGAGGATAAGCGGCAAGGTGCCGCAGGCTGGTTACTTGATACGCCAACTTGTTCTAAAGTACAATACAAATTTCCTGAAAAGGGCAGTAGGCGCAAAAAACGCCGGGTCGCGGCGAAAACACCTTGGCGTGTGTCAGATGGCGCAGTATGTAATCCAAAAGAAGTTCAATTTTATCTTCAACAATTTCAATACATTCATGTTGTTCCATGCTTTCAGGGAATAAAAATAATTCTTTGCCTTGTTCACGCAGGTTGACCCAAGCGGCGTTGCATACCCGCCAAGGCGCGGTAATCTGTTGATCTGCGGGGGTGGGGGCTTCTTGCATCCGGCCGAAGGCGGCCAGGTAAAGGTACAGAGGCAACTGCACATCGCGCACCGCGTCAGCGATGAGGTTGAAAAAAGACGTATCATCCAGCTTGACCCGATCAGGGCGCAGATTGTTCCAGATGGATTCGTCCCGCCAGAAGTCCGGCTCAATGTGGCTGATACGGCCGCTTTTATAATCCAGAATCAGCAGACCTTTTTGTTGATCCGCCATCAAGCGCGCATCCAGACGGTCCATGCGTCCGATCAGGCTGTGGGTTACGCCGTCCGTGGTCGTCAAAGGGGCGTTCCAGGATGTTTCCAGGGCCAGCACTGTGGTTTCTTCAGGCTGGTGCCGTAAAAAGTCATCCAGACGGCGGGGGCCGGCAAGTTGGAGCATGGCCCGCGCATCTGCCGGCAGGGCGAGTATTTTGGGGTTTTCAGCCGCGCTGCGGCGGAAAGTATCCGCAAGTTCCCCCCGGCTTAAAGATTTACGCAGCAGCGGGCGACCCAGTTTATTCAGATAAAATTCACGCAGCGTCTGGTGAAAAAGATCGCCCACCGCCAGTGGGTCATCATCTTCGTTCACTTCTTCCAAGGGGGTGAGCCGGGCGACTTCACGGTAATAAAATGATGCCGGACAGCGCAGATAACCGTTGAGCAAGGTGGCGGAAAGGGGCGCGCCGAGAATATGCTTAAGTCTTGAACGGGCGGGGGCGCTGATTTCAGGCATGCGATGGGATGGGCGCAGAGGCACGGGGTGTCCGTTAAGCTGGTGGAGCGGCCCGTCCGTCAGCAGAGGTACGCTGACAGACGTGGAGGGAATATGACCGGAATGTTCAGGCTGAAAAAGTTTGCCCCGTTTTTTTTCCAACTGCCAGAGCAGTTCTTCAATGTAGCGGCTTTTTTCTTTTTTGGCATCCTGCAGTTTGCCGGACTCCACGCCCTCCTGCCAGAGCAGGTGAATCTTGTTAGCGCTTTGGATCAGACGGAAGAAATAATAAGCGATCATCAAGCCGCGTCTTGCTTCTCCCGGCAGACCCAGCTCGTTGCGCAAGCCTTCCGGTAGCAATGGGTCCGGTCCGGCGCTTCCGGGCAGTGCGTCATCCGTGGCGTCCAGCACGTAAACGGTATTGAAATTGAGCAGGCGTGATTCCAAAAGGCCCATGATCTGCATGGCAGTGAGCGGATAGGCGTCAAAGGGCACACGTTCGGCGCGGATCAATTCCCTAAAAATGGAAAACAATGCTGAACGGGATAGAAGTTCGGCGGATAAGGAAGATTGTTCCAAAGCCGGCAGGACGAACTGCATGAAGCGATAAAGACACTCCGCGTCCAGAGGGAAGCGCGGCCAAAGGTTTTCGCCTTTTTCCAGCAACAAAACACAGACTTTTTTTAGAGATTCGCCCAAGCTTTTCAGGCTGCCGGCCTCCGGCCAGATATCAATGAAAACAAGTTTAAACATCTCGCAAAGCTGTGAGAGTTTTTCTAGATTTTTTTCAGCTTTGGCTTCCATCGCCGTTTCCAGCATAATTTCATGCAGGCGTACATAGCGGCTGCCCCGGCGCAAGGCATGTTCTGTGCGCAGCAGAAGTTCCCGCCATTCTCCGCCCCCTCTCTGGTCGTCCAGCATCTTGACATAGGGTTGGCGCAGCAGTCGGATGCAGTCTTTCCAGTAATATCCGCCGGAACGGGCGTTTTCGTGCAAGACGAGCAGGCTTTCCAAAAAACGGTGCAAGGGCGCTCCGGTGAGAGGATAGCCCATGGAAATGTTGAGTTCAAAGGTGTTTATGTGGTGCAGAACAGGGGTGAGCAGGGCGGCGTCTGTGAGGATGATGGCTGTTTCAGCGTCCAACTCGTTCAATGCGGCTTCAGCCGGGTTTTTTTCCCCTTCTTTTTCTACGGGGGAGGACGCCCCTGCAGGGGGGGGATTGGCGGAGGAAGTCAAATCGCGCAATACGGCCAGTTGGGAATGTATATCGTAACCACTGTAAAAGTTGATTTCCGGATCCGGTGTGTCGTGCGCTTCGTCTGTCTCCGCCAGTTTAAATGTCGTCCCCCAGTTTTTTTGCCAGGATTTGATGCCGGAGCAGCTCCAATGTCCTTGATCTTCCGCCAGTTTGGGGTCCGCGTGCAGAACTATATCAGCCTGTTTTTCCGTCCAAAGCCTTCGGAACAAGACTTCCTCCGATCCGTTCAGGCTGTAAAAACCGGCAATATAAATATGTCCGGCGGCAAAGGAAAAAGATGACGCATCTGGGGTTGAGAGCATCTTTATGGCTTTTTGCGCGGTAAAACCAGGGGTGGTCCAGCCGCGCTCTTCCAATTTGCGGACATAGCGTTGGTATAGCTCGGCGAGGCGGCTTAAAAGGGCGGCGGCAAAGGGCAGCAGTTCATCTTCCAGGTGGGGCAGATTGGCCGGAACGCGATTGTGGATAAAACATTCTTCAAATAAATTGACCAAACGTACGCCCCAGGGGAAGAATTCCTCCGCCCGCTCCACAGGCAGGCGAGCGGTAAGGCTTGGCGCTTTCGTCTCTTCCCGCGCGCATTCCAGAAGCAAACCGACCATATCCAGCATCCCCGCCTGCGCCGCCGGTGGGGATGTTTCGGCCAGTATGGCCTCGAATAAAGCGCCCGTAGTGAGTGTGCGCGGCAGAAGGCAGGGTTTTTTCATTCTTCCGTCAAGACGGATCAGCCGTTCGAGATAGCGGGCCGGCCTGGTGTGCGGAAAGATGAACAGGGCATCGTCCAGACGGCCGTTTCCCTGTTCCAGGGCCAGATTAATAAGGGCGCGCATAAAATTGCGCCGCCAGGAAACGAGCAGAAAAGGTGAGCCTTTCACAAGAGTACCTCTTGCAAGCGGCGCTCATCCAGATAGACCAGAAGTCCGCGTACAATGGCTTGGCGGCTTTCCGCCAACAGGCTCAGGTAACGCAGCAATTGCTCCCTGTGTTCAGGCTGAGGTGAACCGCTTTTATACTCCAGGATCAGAAAAGAAGCGGGATTTTCTTCCACCAGAAGGTCCAGGCGCCAGTTATTGCCCTGTTTGTCCATGATGGTCTGTTCGCGGCGGCCGTTACGCAGCCAGCGCGGGGTTTCGGGCAGAGAACAGAACCATAACAGGGCATCGGTAATTTCATGTTTGACCTGTTCAAGGTGGATTACCGGCAGGTGAAAACCATGCAGGCTGTGGGAAACGCTTTGGGCAATCAGATTGGGCAAAAACGCGGCTGTAATTCGATCTTTTTCCGGTAAATGCAGGGATTCCAGGCAATTGTGAAAGATGATTCCCCGCACGCGTTGGTTATATTCCATTTCAGGAACAGGATTGCGGAATATTTTTAAGCTGGGCAGCCAGCGCATGGGTTGCCAGTCCGCATCCGCCCCAGATAGGGGCGCGGTTGTGGGCGTTGTGGCTGTGGCGGGCGGCGGTATGGGAACATCCACGCCTTCTGACGGTTTTCCGGCGGAGTAGAGGCCGTCTTCAGAAAAGGGCAGATGATCCAAAAGTAAGTCCATTGCCCTGGGGATGCCGGGCAGACGCATATCCCAGCGGGTGCCGCCGACAAAGGCGTAAAGTTCTTCAGCGGCTCTGGTCCAGCCTACATAGAGTAAATGAATTTTTTCCAGGGCCGCTGTGTTGCGTTCTTGATGGAATTTTTCGTCAATGTGCGGTTTCTGATGCACAAGCAGGGTGTGGCCTTCACTCTCCAACAGCGCGTAGCGCGTATCGCGCCCGCCGCTGAAACGGTGAAAAGGCATAACCACTACTTTAAATTCCAGCCCTTTGGCTTTGTGGATGGTCATAATCCGCACGGAGTCCGGGTTTTCCGGGGAAGGAATTTTTTCTTCCCCACCATGCTCATCCCAGTAATCCAAAAAAGCCGCAAGGGAAGAAAGTCCGTCTTTTTCCGCCTTAAACACCAGTTCAAGAAAGCGGCGCAAATAGACGCCATGTTCCAGGGTGCGTTCCGGCAGGGAGTAACGCTGGAAGATTTCGGCCGTGAGATCATAGACGCCCATGAGTCCGGCCTGTTTGTGAAAAGGTTCCAGCCAAAGCTCCCATATCTCTGGAAAATCCCTGATGAAAAAGCGGTATAGAGGCTGAAAGGCGGTCTCTTTGCGCCGGTTTTGTTCCAGGCGAATGGTGGCTTCCCAGGCGAACAGTTCTTCGCCCGTGAGGCCGCTGACTGTTTCAAACAGCTCCGGACCGGTGATAAAGCTCATGAAGGACAAGTCGTCGGGCGGATAATCCAAAAAGCGCAGCAAGGCGACAAGGCGGCGGACGAGCGGGTGCCCGTCCAGGCGGAAGCTGTGTTCCGTGATTACGCTTATGCCTTGCTCCAGCAGGCATTGGGCGGCAAAATCCGCTTCTTCGGCAGTACGCACCAGCACGGCCACATCACCGGCCCGGCGGCGCGGCAGGATCTCACGGCGGAAAAGTTCCTTAAGTTTCAGGCGGGTCTGCGTGAATAGATCCGCTTGATCTTCAGCCTTGAATTTGTAAATACGCACCATGCCGCGCGTCTGTTCCGTTGCCGGACCTTGTCTCGCAACTTTCTGCTCTGAAAAGGCGAAGGTCGCGCGCAGATCCGAGGCCGCCTGCTCCAGCCATTCATGAGGATGTTCCGCAGGCAGCAAAGCGGCAGCCATGCTCATGGACAGACCATGGTCCGCCAGACGCCCGAAGCATTCGTTATTGTGTCGTACGATTTCGGGGAGGCTGCGCCAATTGCTTTCCAGTCTGTTCAGGCGGATGTCGCGTTCAATGTCGGTCAAGGACGGTGAGGCGGCCACCGCGTCAAAAAGACTTGAGTCGCCGCCGCGCCAACTGTATATGGCCTGCTTCACATCCCCGGCGTAGCAGAGGCTGCCGCCTCTGGACAGGGCTTCGGCCGCCAGCGGTTCCAGGGCCGACCATTGTTCCCGGCTGGTATCCTGAAATTCGTCAATGAGCAGATGGGTCAGGCGTGAACCCAGACGGCAGCAGGCTTCAGACACGCCATGTTCTCCATTCAGCGCCCGTGCGGCTAAAAAGGGCAGCATGCCCCCGGAGATGCAGGAAGATTTTTTTTGCAGTTTGATGACCTCCGGCAACAGCCAGGCCGCTGCGCGGGCATAAGGCAAAAGTTCCACAGCGGATAGGTATGCGTTTAAACATCGGCCGTTTTTCATGATTTTGCGCCGAAAATCCCCATAGGCGCGCTCCAGCCCGGCATCCACCAGGGGCAGCTCCTTTTTCAGGCAGCATAGGACAAATTCTTCTTTGTTCAACACGGCATCCTTGGGGGGGGCATCCTCTGGAGATCGGTCAGCGAGTCTTTCCATAAAGGCCCGGAAATGGGCGTTGCCCGCAATCCCTCTCTTTTTCAGTTCGGCAGCGAAAAGATCATGGGCTTCCAACATTTCTTTGTGGCCGCGCTGTAGGCCGGCGCGTAAAATTTTTTCGTCCAGACAGGGCTGCCGGGAACTTTTTTGTAAAAGTGAGAGGATGTGCAACAACCTCCGCTGGATGTGCATTCCAGGGGTGAAGCCTTTAAAGGTCGTATGTTTGAGGATATGGTCCGCGCAGTCTTCCAGTATGCCAAGGGCCTCGGCTCGGCCTTGATCCGCCAGATCCAGGAGTTCGTCATATAAAGGGGCAAGAAAGCCCGGTTCATCAAAAACGAGTTCAAAATGCGGGGGTATTCCCAGTCCAACGGACGAAAAACGCACAAGCAGGTTCAGCAGGCTGTCGATGGTACGTATGTTAAGGGAATCATAGCGGCGCAGTACGGACATGAGCCAGAAGGAGGCCAGCTGGCGTCCTTTTTCGCCGCGCAGGGGCGCGGGCGCTGATTCAAAGTCGCCCAAAGCGATTTTTTTAAGGGCGCGTATCACCCTGGCCTTCATTTCGGAGGCGGCTTTATTGGTAAAGGTTACGGCCAGAATATCCGCAAAAACACCTTCTTGTCGCAGCCAGCCTTTACGTGCGCCGCCGGAGGATTCATCCAGGGCGTATTCCGTTTTAAGCAAACACAACAATTCTAGGAAACGCCCGGTCAGGGCGTGGGTTTTGCCTGACCCGGCGGAGGCTTTGAGCTGTTCCAGCATGCGAAGGTTTAAGCTCGCCCGGCAAAGGGTACCATGCCAAACAGGGCTTCCTGTCCCGTGGATTCCAGAACGCTGCGCCAATAGCCGGAGCGGGTGTCCAGCTTACGCCGTTTTTGAATGACCAGGCGCAGGGGCACATGCACATAATGATCCATGATTTTGGCGATGACCATATTGGTTTTTCCGGCCATGGCCGCATGTACCGCCCCCTGTCCCAGCAGGCCGCAATAAACCTTGTCGTTGGCGTTGGCCGGCACGGAGCGGATAATATAGCTGGGGTCTATATATTTGAGGGTATATTCAAAATTACGTTCTTTCATGTAATGGTTTATTTCGGTGCGCAACAGGGTGGTAATGTCGCTCAGCACGGGATTGCCTGAAGCGTCTTTTTCGCCGGAATTATGCAGAAGATGCTGACCGGCGCCCTCA
>JAITGZ010000029.1 GCA_031280335.1 Deltaproteobacteria bacterium
TTGAACAGCTCCAGCTTTACCGATTTGCGTCAGGGTAAACAGCCTATTGAAACATTACAGCCGGCCAGAAAATTTTCTGGATTACAGGCTTGAATTACGCTGGCCGCAGCCCGAACAAACCGGCCCGCCTCCAGAATGGACGCGGGACGGCGCAAACAGGAGGATACAAATATGTCCGCCACACCCGTTCTGGTCATTCACGGCGGTGCCGGCACCATCAGCCGGGCCGTCTTTACCCCTGACAAACTGCTGGAATATTCCCAAGCCCTGCGTTCCGTGCTGCTGGCGGGCTACAGCGCTCTGCTGCGGGGGGAAAGCGCCCTGGAGTCCGCAGTGCGCGCGGTCAGCGCCTTTGAAGACTGCCCCCTGTTCAATGCCGGGCGCGGCTCTGTTTATACCCGCCAGGGCACACACGAAATGGACGCTTCGCTCATGGACGGCGCCAGCCGCGCCGCCGGGGCCGTGGCCTCGGTTACAAATGTCAAAAATCCCATCCAGGCGGCCCGCGCTGTCATGGAGCATTCCCCGCATGTACTCATGGTCGGCCAAGGGGCGGAGGCTTTTTTACGGGAGCGGGGCATCGCCTTTGCTCCGGATGAATATTTTCATACAGATTTCCGTCTGGCCCAGCTAAAAGCAGTACAAGCGCAAGCAGCAAACCAGGTCAGTCTGGATCATGACGCTGACCCGCGCCAAGGCCCCCCCGCCGGAACGGATAAAATGGCTTTTTCCGGCGGCACAGGCAAAATGGGCACTGTGGGCGCGGTCGCCCTGGACAAAAAAGGACGCCTGGCTGCGGCCACCTCCACCGGCGGCATGACCAACAAGCTCCCCGGCCGGGTGGGCGATTCACCCATCATCGGAGCCGGATGCTATGCCGACGACCTGACGGCCATATCCTGCACCGGCACGGGTGAGGCCTTTATGCGGCTTTGTCTGGCGCGGGACCTTTCCCTGCGCATGCGCTACCTGGGCGAAGACCTGGAACAGGCCGGACAGGCCTGCCTGGAAGCCCTGGGCGAACTGGGCGGCACAGGCGGCTTTATCGCCCTGGATCGTCAAGGCAGAGCGATTCTGCCCTTTAACACCGAAGGCATGTACAGAGGCCTCGCCCGCAGCGCGGACGACTTGCAGGTTGCCGTACACAAAGAAAACCGCGCCCTGGCCTAATTTTTGACCTTGGCTGCCTGCTTAAAATTTAAGTTGCCTGAATTTTAAGTTTATATTAATAGTCGGATAGATTGGAAAATGCGCTTTGGCCCAAACGGCACACAGACTTTATGTGCATGAAAACAGTACGCCCCCCTTTGCGTTTGCGACGCCTCCCCCTGCTTACGCTCATGTTCTGCGGGACATGGCTGTTTCAGCCTGCCCTTCTGGCTTCCATGCTCCTATGCGGCGCGGGGCAAAGCCTCTGTTCTTTCATGTCCGTCCCCGCTCCTCGGGCGGACGCCACACCCTCTCCCCTTGCGGCGGATTTACATACTGGGCATGTTCAACACGGATACGCCGGCACCGCGCACGCGCAAGAAGAAGCCTCTTCCGCCTCCACGCCCGCGGCGGAGCAGGATGCCTCCTGTCCCCTGGATCAGTGCGCGCCCGCTTCCATCCCCCTCATGGCCGAACGCAGCGATTTTTTTGTTGGCCTCTCCCTCAGTTTTGAACCGTCAACAGGCGAAGAAAACCGCCCCGCCTTCTTATATCCGGCTTCTTTGTTCCACCCCCCCAGAGTCTGATCCCCTCGCTGTCTCAGAGCATTTTAACTTTGAGACGCTCTGCCCGGTACCCCACGGCAAAAGCACGTTTTGCCGATGCCGCACAGGCTTGTCGGCGGCGCTGCGCGCCGTGTCTCTCAGGGAAAGCTGATTTATTTTCTTGAGGGGGCTGCCCCCTGCACCCCGCATACGTTTTTAGCCGCTTTGCGGATGAAAAATAGTAAGGGGGTCTGGGGGGAATTATTCCCCCCAGCGGGGTTCGGGGCGGAGCCACGAATTAATCAGTGTTTCCTTAGAGCATTTCAACTTTGAGAGGAACGGCATGTCGGGGATCCGTCCCCGGCTTGACCGGAACATATCAACATTATCAGTGATATTGCTCCAAGGAGGGATCATGCTCTTTAGCGCGCACATGCGCCTGTATTGCTGGCTTGCACTTTTGTCGCTCACGTCCTGTTCCCTGGCCCCAAGCTATGAACGGCCGGAAGCGCCGGTACCTGCCGGTATTTTTGCGGAACAGCCCGCCGGGGCTGCTGCCCCGGAAAAACCGCCGGGGGATATTCCAGAACTGCCGGACTGGCGCGGCTTTTTCACCGATGAACGGCTGCGGGCGCTCATCACCTTAAGCCTGGAACATAACAGGGATTTAAAACTGGCCGTCCTGGCTGTGGCCGAAGCCAGGGCCAAGTACGGTCTCGCCCGGGCCGAGCGCTTGCCCATGCTGGAAGCCGAAGGTTCAGCCGCTTATACCGGCATGTACCGCATGCCGGTGGAAAAACGCTACGAGGCGGCGCTCATGCCGGCCTTTGATCTGGATTTGTTCGGCCGTTTGCGCAGCATGAGCGAAGCGGCCTTTCAGGGTTATCTGGCCATGTCCGAAGCCGCCCGCACAGCGCGCATCGCCCTGGTGGCCCAGGTGGCCCAGGCATATCTGGAAGAGCGTTTGGCCGGAGAGCTATGGCGCCTGGCCGGAGAAAACCTGCTCAATCGCCGCCGTTCCCTGGATTTTGTGCGACAGCGGGTGGAGTCAGGCCAATCTTCTCTGCTGGATATGGAAGAAGCCCGCAGTATGCTGGAAGAGGCCACCGTTGACTGGTCCATGCGGGAACGGGAACAAATTATGGCTGTAAACGCCCTAAACTTCATCGCCGGGCAGGATGTCCCCGAAGGATTGCCCCCCGGCCCTGGTCTGCGCGAGATGCGTCTGGCCGAGCTGCCCGGGGGCGTACCCTCCGCCGCGCTGCTGCGCAGACCTGATATTCTGGAAGCAGAGCATATACTACGCGCGGCCAAGGCGGATATAGGCGCGGCCAGGGCGGCTTTTTTCCCTTCCATCAGCTTGACCGGCAATCTTGGTTACATGAGCGGCGAACTGGCCGGGCTCTTTTCCAGCCCCAACTCCCTCTGGGCCTTCCTGCCCTCCATCCGCCTGCCCATCTTCAGCGGCGGCAGGGATGCGGCCAACCTGGATATGGCCCATCTGGCCGAACAAAGCGCCCTGCTCCGCTATGAACAGGCCATCAGAAACGCCTTTAAAGAAACCGCCGACGCCCTGCAAAGCCGGGCCTCCCTGGCCGCCCAACTGGCCGCCCAGGAACGCCTGCTGCTCTCACAGCGCCAAGTGCTGGAACTGGCGCAAAAGCAATATATCAACGGATCGGTCAGTTACCTGGAAGTGCTGGCGGCCCAGCGCGGCGTGTTTCAAGCGGAGCAAAACCTGCTGCTGCTGCGCCGCGATCAGCTTATGAATGAAATCAGCCTGTACAGCGCCCTGGGCGGAGGGCTGGCGGCAATGAACGATTAACCCGAACAAAAAATCACAGGAGAAATGACATGAATCAACGCCTTATACCAACGCTTGTCCCGGCCCTGTTCCTCTTCCTTAACGGATTAAACGGCACGGCCATGGCCGCCGACCACAACGCGCACAGCAGCGGGCACGGAGCGAGCCAGGCAGAAACGGCAACCCGCGCCTACACCACCACCGGCATCGTCGAAAACCTGGACAAAACCGGCGGCAGCATCGTCATCCGGCATGAACCGGTGCCAGCCTTGAGCTGGCCGGCCATGACCATGCGCTTTGTGGCGGAAAACCCCGCCCTGCTGGAAGAAACACGGCCGGGCGGCAAAATACGCTTCGATTTTCGCGCCCAGGGCAGCACCTGCATACTGGTGGATCTGGAAGCGCTGGATTGAAGAATTTTCAAAATGGAATGCGACTGAGCTGGTATTTTGGGGCTATCGCCCCAAACCCCATTCGGGGGGAATCATTCCCCCCGAACCCCCTCAACATTTTTTCAGCCGCAAGGCGGCTGAAAAACCGGGTTCAAGCAAGATGGGGGAGCTGGGGCAAACGCATTGAAATTGCTCTAACAGGAGTATCATCATGTTCCGCCCCATATTTGTTACAGCCTTGATCTGCCTGCTTTCGGGCGGCGTTTTCGGCTATGTGTTTTCCGGCCGGCATAATCCGGACGGACGGGCTGGCGGCACCGATGCGTCCGGTGCCGTCCAGACTGAGCGACGGGCGCTTTACTGGTATGACCCCATGTACCCGGGCACTCACTTTGACCAGCCTGGAAAATCCCCTTTTATGGATATGGAACTTATACCGCGTTATGCGCAGGATGAGGCGGGGGCAGGCGTACGCATTGACCCCACCCAGACGCAGAATCTGGCTGTGCGTACGGCCAGGGCGGAGCGCGGCCGGTTGAGCTTCACTCGCGATATACCAGCCAATGTGGAATATAACGCCTATCAACTGGCCAAGGTGCAGCCACGCGCCGGGGGCTTTGTGGAAAAGGTGTATTCTTTGGCGGTGGGCGATACTGTACGCGCCGGGGCGCCTCTGGCCGAAATCACTGTGCCTGAATGGGCTGCGGATCAAAGCGAATACCTGCTTTTGAAAAATCAAAAGGCCGACGCGGCGGTGGTGCGCGGCGTACGTGAACGCTTGCGTCTTTCCGGTATTCCGGAAGAAATGCTTAAAGAACTGGATACCTCCGGCCGGGTACAGACCCGCATGACCATACAAGCCCCTCTGGGCGGGGTGATCACGGTTCTGGACGTTTACCCCGGCATGAATGTGGATAAGAACATGACCATGGCCACCATTCAGGGAACCAATCCCATCTGGATAACAGCGGATGTGCCGGAGCGGGATATCCCCCTGGTTGCTTCCGGAGGGCGTATGCGCATCAGCGTACCCGCCTGGCCGGAGCGCGTCTTTTACCCTGATTCCTTTGTTCTGCTGCCCCAGGTGAGCCAGGATACGCGCACCGTGCCCCTGCGCCTGAGCCTGTCCAACGCGGATGGCCTGCTCAAGCCGGGCATGACCGCCAGCATCCGTTTGCGCGGCAGCGGAGAAGAGGCTATTTTGATCCCCACCCAGAGCCTCATTGACCTGGGCGAGGAGCAGCGGGTAATCACCCGCGCCGCTGACGGCGGCTTTGCCCCCAAAATAGTGCGGGTCATGCGTCACTCCAGGGATAAAACCGCCCTGGCCGAAGGACTGGAAGAAGGAGAAGAGGTGGTGGTCTCCGGCCTTTTCCTGATTGATTCAGAGGCCAACCTGCGCGGCGCGCTGGAGCGTATGCGCCGGAATAATGAGCAGGAACAGGCGCAGGGGGCCTCTGTGCCCGCTGCCGGGCCGGATGCGCCCGGGGAGGCATCCCGATGATCGCCGGCTTAATCCGAACCTGCCTGAACAACCGCTTTGTTGTGCTTCTCGGCGCGGCCCTGCTTTCTTTGTGGGGCATATGGGCTGTATGGAACATGCCCTTGGACGCCCTGCCCGATCTTTCCGACACCCAGGTGATAATCCGTACCTCTTACCCCGGCAAGGCGCCGCAGTTGGTGGAAAACCAAATCACCTACCCCCTGACCACGGCCATGCTCTCCGTGCCTGGAGCCAAAAGCGTACGGGGATTTTCCGCCTTTGGCGATTCTTACGTTTATATTATCTTTGAAGACGGCACAGACCTGTACTGGGCGCGCAGCCGGGTGCTGGAATACCTGAACCAGGCCCAAAGCAGGCTACCCGCCGGGGTCAGCCCTTCTTTAGGGCCGGACGCCACCGGCATAGGCTGGATTTTTGAATACGCCCTGACGGACCGCAGCGGCGGGCACGATCTGGCCGACCTGCGCGCCTTGCAGGATTGGCTGCTGAAATTTGAGCTTTCCTCCGTGCCGGACGTGGCCGAAATCGCCTCTGTGGGCGGAGTAATCAAACAGTACCAAATTGTGGTTGATCCGGTCAAAATCGCCCAGTACGGCATCCCGCTTATGGAGATCATCGCGGCCGTAAACGCCTCCAACCAAGAGGGCGGCGGCTCGGTCATAGAACAGGCCGAGGCTGAATACATGGTGCGCGCCGGCGGCTACCTGCAGGGGCTGGAAGACTTCAAGCGCATCATCCTTAAAACTTCGCCCGGCGGCACCCCGATTTACCTGGAGGATGTGGCCCAGATCCGTCTGGGACCTGAAATGCGGCGCGGACTGGTGGAACTGAATGGTGAGGGCGAGGTGGCCGGAGGCATTGTACTCATGCGCTCGGGCAAAAACGCCCGTGAAGTGATCCGGGCGGTCAAGGACAAGCTGGAAAGCCTTAAGCCCAGCCTGCCGCCGGGGGTGGAGATTGTTACCGTCTATGACCGCAGCGATCTGATTGGCCGGGCGGTGAGCCATCTTTACTCCAACCTGCTGGAAGAATTTTTTGTCGTGGCCGTGGTCTGCTCCCTCTTTCTCCTGCATCTGCGCTCCGCCCTGGTGGCCATTATCTCTCTGCCCCTGGCCCTGTTTATCTCTTTTATCATCATGTACTATCAGGGGATAAACGCCAATATCATGTCTCTGGGCGGCATTGCCATAGCCATAGGGGCCATGGTGGATGCCTCTGTAGTCATGGTGGAGAACACCCACCGCAAGATGGAGCGGTGGGAGACCCGATTTCCTGGGAAAAAACCCACACCGGAGCAGCGCCTGAAGCTGGCGGGCGAGGCCGCCCGTGAGGTAGGCCCAGGCCTGTTCACCAGCCTTGTCATCATCACCCTCTCCTTTATCCCGGTTTTTGCCCTGCAGGGGCAGGAAGGGCGCATGTTCAAACCCCTGGCCCTGACCAAGTTCTATGCCATGGGCGGGGCGGCCATACTCTCTGTCATGATTATACCCGTGCTTACCTACCTATGGGTGCGCGGCAGCATACCGCCGGAAAACAAAAACAAGCTTACCCGCCTGCTCATACGCCTTTACCACCCGGCCATCAATGTCGTGCTGCGTCACCCCAAAAAAACCCTGGGCCTGGCCCTGTTTTTGCTGCTCTCCTCCCTCTGGCCCCTTTCCCGCCTGGGCGGAGAATTTTTGCCCCGCATGGACGAGGGCGACCTGCTCTACATGCCTTCTTCGCTGCCCGGCGTCTCTGTGGGCGAGGTGGGCAGAATCTTGCAGATTACCGATAAGCTGATCAAAACCGTGCCGGAGGTGGATCAGGTCTTTGGCAAGGCGGGCCGGGCTGAAACCTCCACCGATCCCGCCCCGGTGGAAATGCTTGAAACCACCATACGTCTGAAGCCGCCCCAAGAATGGCGGGAGGGCATGACCATGGACAAAATCATCGCCGAACTGGACGAACGGGTACGCCTGCCCGGCCTCGCCAATTTGTGGGTTCCGCCCATACGCTCCCGTATTGACATGGTTTCCACCGGGGTAAAAAGCCCCATCGGCGTCAAGGTCTCCGGCGCTGATATGGCCGCCATAGACAGGACAGCAGTGGATATCCAGAATGCTGCCCGCAAAGTCCCCGGCGTATCTTCAGCTCTGGCCGAAAGCCTGACCGGCGGGCGCTATGTGGACGTGCGCATCCGGCGCGAAGACGCCGCCCGTTACGGCATGAAGGTGGAGGATGTGCAGATGATCATCTCCTCCGCCATAGGCGGGGAGATGATCGGCGAAACAGTGGAGGGGCTGGCCCGCTTCCCCATAAACCTGCGTTACCCCCAGCATTACCGGGACAGCCTGGAAGCCCTGCGCGGCCTGCCGGTACTCACTGCCGGCGGACAGAGCATCACCCTGGAAAACCTGGCCGATATCCGCATGACTGCCGGCCCCACCATGCTCAAAAGCGAAAACGGACGTCTCGCGGCCTGGGTCTATATTGACGCGCGGGAACGCGACGCTGTTTCCATAGTGCGCGATCTGGGCGCGGCCATAAGAAGCGATGTACGCCTGCCCTCCGGCATCAGCGTTGCCTTTACCGGCCAATACGAGATGCTGGAGCGGGCTTACGCCCGCCTGAAGCTCATGGTTCCGGCCACGCTCATGATCATCTTTATTCTGCTCTTTCTGGAGTTCAAAAACGTCAAAGAAGCCCTGCTGATCATGGGCTGCCTGCCCTTTGCCCTTATCGGCGGCGTCTGGTTCATGTACCTGCAAGGTTATGCCCTTTCCGTGGCGTCGGGGGTCGGGTTTATCGCCTTGGCCGGCTTGGCCGCCGAATTTGGGGTGATCATGCTGATCTACATCAGGCAGGCCATACGCGAACGCCCGGCCCTGGCCCTGCCTGGAGCCGACCCCAAGGAACTGGACCAGGCCATCCACGAAGGCGCGGTGCTGCGCGTGCGACCCAAGGCCATGACCGTGATCACCACCTGCGCCGGGCTTATGCCCATATTCTGGAAAACAGGCACAGGTTCGGAAATTATGACCCGCATCGCCGCCCCCATGCTCGGCGGCATGCTCAGCGCCGCCGCGCTCTCCATGTTCATTCTGCCTGCGGCCTACAAGCTGCTCATGCGTGCGAGGATGATGAAAAAATGAGTTGGATGGGGCATTGCCCCCCAAGCACTATCTCCGGCTTGCAGCGGCCCACGCTTTGTCATAAAAGGCCGGAGGAGGTTCTGCTCATGTTGGATGACACACGCTTGCAAGCGCTGGAACTGGCCGCCCAGGGATATTCCTGCGCCCAGATCGTTATGGAAATGGGTTTGAGGCTGATGGGTCGTCAAAACCCCGATCTGACCAGGGCCATGAGCGCGCTGTCCATGGGCGCGCGCTACGGGGCTATTTGCGGCGCGCTCACCGGCGGCCTGTGCCTCATCGCTATGCACACTGCCAAAGGCTTTGAGCGCGAAAGGGCGCTGCCCATGAGTACCACCCTGATGGGATCGCTGACCAAATGGTTTATCGTGGACGAGTTGGGCGGAAAAATTGAGCCTAACTGCGCGGAGATATTTGAATCCAGAGGAGACATGTTCGATTTATCCTCCGGCCCGGCCGCAAGCTGCGCCGATCTGGTGGCCCGTACCTGGGATAAAGCCGTTTCCATTCTCAGGGAAAATGATCTTGATCCTGTTCTCGGACGCAAGCAAGTGTAACAGCCCCGCCCAAGACCGAAACAACCGTATTTAAAAATGAGGTTGCCCGAAAAACATCAAGATGGTCCGCAGTGAATCATCCTCCAAAATGGGAACCGACTGCCTGTATGACTGATTAAACAACGAATAGAGCATCCGACTGTTGCCGGATGAAGCAATGGTTTAGAATACTATAACCCCAATAGTGTATGCAATCTCAAAATTTAAACATTTCAACTTGGGCGCGGCGTAAGCCAGGCGTCATGGAGCGGGCGTTGCGGCCGGGCTCTCCTGGGCAGCGGCATCCGGGGACGCTGATGCCGCATTTCCTGCGGCGGCATTTTCTTTGGCCGCTTTCAGGGCCAGCACCACAGCGTTTCTTTTGTCTCCAGGAATAATATTTTTAGAGATCATCCACATGAGAAAACGCACGGATTCATCCATAGCGGGGTTGATCTGCAGGCCTTTGAGCAACAGATCAACGGTCTGTTCCGGGTCGTTGTTTTCCAATGCGGCTCTGGCGCTGTTATAATACAAATTTTCATCCTGATCCGAAATCTCCAGCGCCTTTTTGTAGTATTCCATAGATTCCTTGAACATTTTGTTTTTACGTAACTGAATGCCGAATTCGTTGAAAAGATGCTTGTGTTCCTGCTCAAAGGCCGCATCCAGCTTGATCAGGCGATCAAACATATTATGCGCCTTATCCACCTCATTACGCTCCAAATAAGTCAGACCCAGGCCGAAGTTAGCGCGTACATTTTCTTCATCCACTTTAAGGACGTTATTAAACTCCATTTCCGCGCTGTAATACTCCTTGTTGCCGCGATACCGCTCCGCTCTGGCGATGGTCTTGTTCATTTCGCGTATCTTGGGGAAAACATTGGAAACATATAATTCCGGCTCCGGAGAAAACTCCGTCAAAAATTGCTCTTTATCAAGACAGCGTTTAGGGCCGGAGGGGATATAATTGGCATTCAGGGGCTGCACTTCCACTTTGCCCGCGTCTTCACCGCTTTCCAGTTCCAGGCAGTACCAGAACATTTTATGGATGCTTTTGCGGGAAGTGGTGCCTGTGCCCACTTTACGCACTTCCTGCGTGGAGAATACACCGCTGATCGTGTTGACTGCTTCCATTTGAAAACTCCGGAAAGTTGCCCCGTATGAGGCGATCTAAGGCCAGGAATGTCCGTTCTGCAACCATCCTGTTCCTACTTATATGAGTCAATGATCTCCCTGGCCGCCAGAGCGGGAACATCCGCACGCAACACCGGCCGGCCCACGACCAGAAAATCCGCCCCGGCCCGTGCCGCTTCCTGCGGCGTGAAGACCCGCCTCTGGTCGTCATGGAGCGCAAATTTGTCCTCAAAGGCTCCCGGACGTATGCCGGGACACAAACATAAAATTCTATTTCGGGTGGCTTGCTTAACATCCGCCGCCTCTCTCCCGGAGCAAACCACCCCATCCAGACCCCAGTCCATGGCCTTGCACGCATACTCCGCAGCCAAAGTGCGCACGTCCGTGGGTAATTCTTCAGGGGCAAC
>JAITGZ010000079.1 GCA_031280335.1 Deltaproteobacteria bacterium
GGGGATCCTCCCCGAACCCCGCTGGGGGGAATAATTCCCCCCAGACCCCCTTACTATTTTTCAGCCGCAAAGCGGCTAAAAACGTATGCGGGGTGCAGGGGGCTCAGCCCCCTGCCGGGGGAGTTTGAGGGTGCCTTGCCGTTGTGCAGAGGGATGGCAGAGGTAAAGCAACGTCTGGGCAAACATGCCCCTTTTGCGTCCCCTCAAGAGAATAAATCAGCGTTTACCTAGAGCATTTCAACTTTGAGACGCCCAAACCATATGCAAGGAGGGACGATATGCCGCTCAGACAATATTGACGCGTGGCCGTAGGGCACTGTATGCGTCCCGCTCTTGTGTTTTTTTGTTTAGCTTTGTCGCCCTCCCATGCGCGACTGAAGGAGGGTTAATGTCTTGAAATAGCCTATTCAAGAGGATAATATGCAATCAAAGAAAAATCCGTTTGCTGCAACCACAGGCGTTATAGGCGTGGGAGCCGTTATTGGAATTTTAGCTTCCACTCTGCAACATCTGGGCAACCCGGCTAACATGGGAATCTGCGTGGCCTGTTTCGAACGCGACGTGGCAGGGTCCCTGGGACTGCACCAAGCCGCAGTGGTCCAATATTTACGCCCGGAAATCATCGGTTTGTGTCTGGGCGCTTTCGCTGCCGCCTTATTCTTCGGAGAATTCAAGTCTCGCGGAGGTTCCGCTCCGATACAGCGTTTTCTTCTAGGCATGATCGCCATGGTCGGTGCCCTGGTTTTCCTGGGCTGCCCTTGGCGCGCCCTATTCCGTCTTGGAGGCGGCGATTGGAACGCCGCCGTGGGACTGGCCGGGCTGGCGACAGGCATATTTATCGGTACGCTTTTTTTCAGGCACGGGTTCAATTTGGGAAGCAGCAAGACGCAAACCGCCGCCACAGGTTATGCCTTGCCCTTAATCATGATTGGCCTGCTGGCTTTACGACTGGCCTTTCCCCAGATAGAAGGCGCAGGGAAAAGTGGGGTACTCTTCTATTCGGTCAGCGGACCGGGGGCCGCTCACGCGCCCCTGCTCGTCTCTCTGGGGGTTGCCCTGGTTATCGGCTTTCTGGCCCAACGCAGCCGGTTTTGCTCCTTGGCGGCTTTTAGGGATATTTTTCTGTTTGGTCAGACACGCCTTATGCTGGGAGTCATCGCCCTGGTGGCGGGCATTTTTGCCGCCAATATATTTTACGGGCAATTCCATCCGGGTTTTGCGGGACAACCCATCGCCCACTCCAATCATTTATGGAATTTTTGCGGTATGGTCATGTCCGGTCTGGCCTTTGCCTTGGCGGGAGGCTGCCCGGGCCGCCAGCTTTTCATGAGCGGTGAAGGTGATTCCGATGCGGCGGTCTTTGTCATGGGTATGATTGTCGGCGCGGCGTTTTCCCATAATTTCGGCATGGCAAGCTCGGCGGCCGGCCCTGGTCCGTACGGTCCAATCTCTGTTGCCATCGGTATGTTCATCCTGTTGACCATTGGTCTCACTAACAGAAGCAAAGCATAAAAAACATCAATAATGCGCATGGGCCTTTAGGCCCATGCGTTCTGCTCTTTGGCCGGAGGCATCCCCGGCCAAAGCCTCCGCCCGCGGGTCCCCCCGCCCCTCGGGGGGAGTCAGGCTGTACGGCCTTCCAACGGGGTTTAAAACCACAAAGGAACCAGCATGAACAACATCATAGACGCACGAGGGCTTTCCTGCCCCCACCCCGTGCTCCTGGCGAAAAAGGCCATACTTTCCGGCGAAAGCGGCCCCATTGAAATATTGGTGGACGCCGAAATTGCTGTGGAAAACATCAGCCGCACCGCATCCTATTACGGCTGGAACGTGGATATTACCCCGAACGAACGTGACAGCCTGATGCGCTTAACCCAAAAATGATCCTGCAGCGGTTCTTCCGCCGCATCAAAAGGCGCATTTCACCCATAAAGGTTCTTCCCGGCGATGGACGGGGCCTTTTTCTATTCGCGCATACCGGCGATGTCATCAGAGCGGAAACATTGCTCAGAAAAGCGGAATTGCCCATCGCGGTAAAGGCGCCTCCCCCGGAATTACGTACCGGCTGCGATTTGGCGATAGAGTTCAGTTTGGCGCACGAATCTTTCATTCGTACCATTATGGAACAGGCCGGTCTGATTCCGGTGGACTGCGTGCCAATAACCGGGGAGCCGCTGGAGCCTGCTTCACTGTTTCAGTGTAAGGATTTTGGAGATTACCTGATGGTTCGGATGACCAACATGAAAATAACTGTGGAAAAATCCTCAAAACGCATCGTCAATGTTTCCGGCGGCGGATGCCCTGACGTGCCTTACCTGGCGTCTCTGTTGACGGGCAAACGCATCGAGGAGGTTGATCCGCCCAAAAATTATGGACAGACTTTATGCGCGTATGCTCTGCAACTGGCGTTTGAAGAAGCGAAGCGGTTATGCGCTGGCTAATCTGCGGCACCATTCCGCTGCCCTCCCTCGGGCTGGTCGTAAGCGATGCGGTTGTTTATCCCGCTCCCGCAAGCGGGCTCCCGGACTTTTCTCATTTACTGCTCAAAGCGCAAAACGGCTCCGTTATCACTCTGCCGGTGAACAGAGGCACTGCCGCTCTTATCGCCGCCTTCAGCCTTACAGCCCAAGCTGCGGGACTGGAGTCTCCCCGCGTTTTAGTAGCCGGCGACGACGGCAGGGGTGGGGGCAGTCGACTTGTGTATAAATTTCTTCATAATAATATCGGGAACTTCGCGGGGTGGGGGATTACCTTCCATTATTTCCTGCCTGACATCGACTGGCACAATCGTCTGCTGATCGCCCTGGACGATGTTGCGCCGCGCCCCTTGCTCTGTGCGGACGCAGGTTTCTTGTATGCCGCCAAAATGAGCGGCTATGCCGCATCATACGACCTT
>JAITGZ010000146.1 GCA_031280335.1 Deltaproteobacteria bacterium
TTCACTACCGCATTGCTTGACAGACTGACTAAGCGTGGAAACCACCCAATTATTCAAGCTGCTGCCGTTGGATTCCGCTTGCACGACAATCTGTGCGTGCAGTTCCGGGGGCAAACGCAAAGTAACCTTGCCGGAATAAGGCTTGTTCGGTTCACGGCCTATCTTGGCGCATGTAGCAAGGTAATCATCAATGGTATCGTGAAAAACCTTACGGATTTCCTCAACGGAATCGGCATGAAACCCAATCACGTCGTTTATTCCGGCAATATGTCCGACAAGACATTCATCCTCGGCGCTGAAACCGACAATGGCCGTATACCCCTTGTACCTCATAGTGTTATTCATGGTTCTACTCCCAACTTGGTTAGGAAAGTTTTTGCGTCCCGAATTTGGTACGGCGCGGCTTCTTTTTTTGGATGCGGCCTGTGGAAATATCCTATGACATCATCCCGCATAAACCTGACCCGCGAACCGTCGCCTTCAATTATCTCACAGCCGACAGCCATGAAAAGAGCTTCAATATCGGCCCATACCATAGTTTTAGGCGTTGGATTGCCAAAAACGGCAGCAAGAGTTTTTCTGTGTCTGCTGTTCATACTGCATAGTGGCACTGAATGGTGGCACTGTCAAGACTCTTCGCAAAACTGAACCGGAAATAAAATCATGCTTATACTTGTTAGGGATAAAGTACATATCTGTCCCGGCGAGGATATACTCATCAGGAGAGCTAGGTTCAGGACTCATTATTTGTCATAATCAGAAAAGTCAGTTATTTATTTAATTAATGAGTCCTGAGTCTAGTAAACGGCGCTGTACCTCCGGCCAGACCATATCCGGGAGCAGATCCCGCATACAGCGGTGGTGTCCCTGCGGGCAGGTTACAGGACCGTGCAGGCCGCAGGGCCTGCACGCGATGCCGCGCACCTCCATCACCACAGAGCTTTCTCCCCTGGGCGCGAAACCCAAACCGGCGATGGTGGGGCCGAACATGGCCACCACCGGGGTGCGTTGCGCCCAGGCCAGGTGCATGGGGCCTGAGTCGTTGCTCACATAGCAGTCCAGTTCGGCTATGCAGGCGGCCAGTTCTACCAGGTCGAGCCTGGCGGACATATCCAGTACATCCGCCTCGGCGGCCGCAGGGCGGGCGTCCTCCCCCAGAGCCGTTTTTCGGTTGGGGTCTGTTGTGGATGAAGGAGTCGGCCTCCACAGTTTTTTTTCAGGCGTTTGCGCCTGAATGCGTTCCAAGGTGTTGGCCGCGTAATCTTCTTCCCCCGCGCCGGCAAAAAGCATGACCCTGGCTCCGGCCTTGAGCGCGAGCAGGGCCAGACTCGCGAAATATTCCGTGGGCCAGCGTTTGCTCCCCCATACTGAACCTGGGTGCAGGCCCAGAAGCGGGCGATCCCGCAGCGCGCTGAAAAAAATCCCCGTCCGTTCCCTGACCGAAGGGGCAAGCTCCACCTCCGGCCAGGTGGAAAAATCCTTCAGACCCAATCTTGCGGCCAGACGCAGCAGGCGGTCCACCTCGTGCAGGCGCGGGAACATGCGCTCCGTTACCTTGGTGTAGAACAGACGGTTGACCCAGGGGCTGGAGTAGCCCACACGCTCTTTCGCCCGGCTTTGCCAGGCCATAAAGGCGCTGCGCGGGCTTTGATGCGCTGAAACCCATAAATCATAACCGCGTGCGCGCAGTTCCGCCCCGTAGGCCAGGGCGGCCTTAAACCCGCCCCCTGTACCGCGCTTGTCATAAGGGTAAACCCCGCTCAAGGCTTTATGGTTCTGAAACAATCCCTCCACCCCCCGGCGGACGTAAAAATCCAACCTGGACTGCGGGTAAGCGCGGCGCAAAGTTTGCAGCAGGGGCAGGGTGAGGACGGCATCGCCCAGAAAGGCGGTGTTCCAGACGGCTATGCGCATTTTTTCGGACAGGGATATGCGTTGTTCATAATAAAAACTCCCCAGGCGGGCCGCGCCGGGGCGGGCGTTTGCCTCATGCTTCATTCCATGTTAAACTCATCGCAATAACTCTAAAACATAATAAGCTCTCAACCTCATACGGAACGGTTCGGGAGGCTTCAACTTTAGAGCATATTAACTTTGAGACGCTCTGCCCGGTGCCCCACGGCGAAAGTAAATTTTGCCTGCGCCAGCAGGCTGGCGGCGGATAAGGCGAAGCCCGGCCGTCAGAGCAATTTCACTTTGAAATTGCTCTATAATGTCATAAAAAGAGGTGGACATGAAAATTATCAGTCATTTTCTGTTGTGGTGTCTGATTTTGCCATTTTTACCCTTTGGGGCGGCACAAGCTGCGGCTGCGGCAGATGTCGTCCATCTGCCCGCTCCGGACAGGGCCGGTGGTGTTTCTCTCATGCAGGCCATAAACATGCGGCACAGCAACCGCAACATCAAGCCGGAGGCCATTTCCGAAGCCGAGTTGTCCAGTTTGCTTTGGGCTGCCTGGGGCATCAACCGCAATGACGGGCGGCGTACCGTGCCCACTGCCAAAGATGAGCAGAAAGTCAATCTTTATGTGGCCCTGGAAAGCGGTATCTGGCTTTATGAGGCCAAAAACAACAACCTGCGGCTGGTTCAGGCCAAAGACATGCGTTCCAGCCTCAGCAACGCGCCGGTTACCCTGATTTACGCCGCCCCTGCGAACGTAGAATTTTCAGGCATGCACATAGGCTCCATGTACCAAAACGCCGCCCTGTACTGCGCCTCAGCCGGGCTGGCCAATATAGTCAAGGTCTCCGGCATTGACGTTTTGCGTAATTTGCCGCTGCCTTCCGGCTATAAAGTGATGATTATCCAGTCCGTAGGCAAGCCTGGCTAAGGCAATTTTACTTTGAAATTGTCCGGCGGGCGGCAGGGGCCGCCTTGCTCCGGCCTTGGGGAGGGAACGTGGCTTACCCCTTGAGTTTCCCTCCCCAAACTCCGACGGTGATCTGTTTTTTCAAGCCCGCCGCCGGAACGCAATTTGTTTTTTTTGCAAATTGCGTTCCAGCGGCGAAGTACAAAAGTAAAAATCACCGTCGAGGGGGTTGGGGTGCCTTATCATTTTAAAGTTAATCTGCCCTACTTAAAGCCTTTATCGCCCATCAGGTTGATCAGGTCCGCCACCCGGCAGGAATAACCCCATTCATTGTCGTACCATGAGACTACCTTGACCAGGGTGCCGTCCTGCACGCTGGTGTATTCGGATTCCACAATGGAGGAGCGGGAGTCGCCCTTGAAATCCGAAGAAACCAACTGCTCGTCGCTGACCCCCAAAATGCCCTTCAGCGGCCCGGCGGCGGCGGCGCGTAGAGCGGCCAGCACACTTTCCGTATCCGTGCTTTTTTCCAGCACTCCGGCAAAGTCAACCACAGAAACGGTGGGGGTGGGCACGCGCAGGGCGTAGCCTTTGAATTTGCCCTTAAGGGCGGGCACCACTTTGGCCACGGCCTCGGCCGCCCCGGTGGAGGTGGGGATGATGTTGCAGGCCGCCGCCCTGGCCCGGCGCAGATCTTTGTGCGGCAGGTCAAGAATACGCTGGTCGTTGGTGTAGGAATGCACTGTGGCCATGGTGCCGTGCCGGATGCCGAATTCTTTTTGCAGCACGTAGGCCACGGGGGCCAGACAGTTGGTGGTGCAGGAGGCGTTGGAAACCACATGGTGTTTGGCCGGGTCGTAATCTTTGTGGTTCACGCCCATGACGACGGTGAGGTCTTCTTCTTTGGCCGGGGCGGTGATGATGACCTTTTTGGCCCCGGTGTCGCGATGCACGGCGGCTTCTTTGGCGCTGCGGAAAATGCCCGTGGATTCGATCACCACATCCACCCCCAGTTTGCCCCAGGGCAGAAGTTTGGGATCGCGTTCCTTGATGCTCTGCACCTTCCATCCGTCCACATGTACCGTTTCGCCTTCCACCTTGATGTTGAAATCGGCCTGTCCGTAGTTACTGTCATATTTCAGCAGGTGAAAATTAGTCGCGGCGTCAAAAAGGTCGTTCACGCCCACTATTTCCATTTTGTCGGCATAGCGCTGCTTGATGGCCCTGAAAACCTGGCGTCCTATGCGCCCAAAACCGTTTATACCCACGCGGATTTTTCCCATAGTTCCACTCCTTTTCTTGCTTAAGGTCAGGGGCATATGCCCGGTGTCTTGTCGGCGTAACTGCTGAAAGCATATATCGGTTAAAGAAAAAAAACAATTACAACCTCGCGGCGTAACTTTTATCTCCACAATTACTTTCACATGATAAATGTGTGAATTTATTGTCCGCTGCATCTATAAAAATACATGTTTTCCCACAGGAACGCGCCTAAAAATGTTCCGCCTTGCCTGATGGTAATGTATTTTTTTAAAAAATCAGCAAAATACCGGCCCCCAACCATTGACGTAATGTAAATAATGAGGCAGTGAGGAGAAGAGGGCCGCGCGCTGCGGTTGGTCGTTTGTGACATCGGATACGGGCGCGGATTTTGAATCATTATTTTCTTGTGAGGTTTCCTATTTATGTCCAAGTCTCTCTATGTGGGCAATTTGCCTTGGTCTGCCACGAAAGAGGAAGTGCAAAGCCTGTTTGAGCCTTTTGGCGATGTGCTTTCGGTAAAACTCATCAGTGACCGCGAAACCGGCCGTGCGCGCGGCTTCGGTTTTGTGGAAATGGAAGACTCCAGCGCCGCTACGGCCGTTGAAAAGCTGGACGGCAAGGAGTTTGGCGGGCGTACGCTTAAGGTGAACGAGGCTCAACCCAAGTCTCCTCGCCAGCAGTTTTAGCCTGCCGGAACGGAGCGCAACAAAAAGCCCCCACCACCGGCGGGGGCTTTTTGTTTATAACGGATTCCCTTATGCTGAAAATAGACGTAAATGCCGCCGCATATCTTTGTATTATGATCGTCCTGCCGTCTTTATTCTTTTTTTTCGGTTGTTCCACGCCTAAATGGAAGGCGGAGGCGGAGCAGGCCGGGCTGAACGTGCAGTTAGGCACGGTGCTGAATGTGCGTGAACGCCATTTAACCCCTGCGCACTACGCTTCGGGTAAGAGCGTCAATGCCGTTTATGAAGCTGATTTTTTGGAAATAACCATTTTGCTGGATAGCGGCCAGGAGGTGTTGGCCCGGCGTGAGGCGGATGACTTTTTTAAAAAAGGCGATCGGGTGCG
>JAITGZ010000233.1 GCA_031280335.1 Deltaproteobacteria bacterium
ACAGTCGGCGATGCGATCAACCTGCTCCTGGCCGCTGCCGCCTTCAATTGCAGGAAATGGATGAATGCTGTGGCCCACGGCCTGCTTTTTGTCCTTTTTTTACTCCGCACGGTGATGTATCCTACAAAGGAACTTTGTCGGGAAATCGGATAAAAATGTTTTTTAAGTACTGACTAATTATGTAATCTCAAAGTTTAACTACCCCAAGGCGGCGGCGGTATGCGTCTTGAAACTGTTACAACAGACATTCTTATTATCGGCGGCGGCGCGGCCGGATGTTATGCGGCGGTGCATGCCGCGCGGCGATCCCGGGCGCGCGTCCTGGTGGTGGATAAAGCCGCCATTGAGCGCAGCGGCTGCCTCGCTCCCGGCGTTAACGCCATTAATGCGTACATAGGAGAAGGCCGCACCCCTGAAGACTATGTGAAGTATGCCCGGCATGATGCCGCCGGGATCGCGCGGGAGGATCTGCTTCTTTCCATGGCCGAACGGCTCAATGCGGTTACGTGCGATTTGGAGGCCTTGGGGCTGGTGATCCAGAAGGATGGGGCGGGACGCTATGCCCAACGCGGCTGGCGGAACGTCAAAATCAACGGAGAGAACATCAAGCCGTTGCTGGCGAAAGCGGTACGCTCCTTTCCTTCCATCCGCGTGTTGGAGCGGGTGAATGTCGTTTCCTATCTGACGGAAAACGGCAAGATTTTTGGAGCCATAGGCTTCAGCCTGACGGAAGAGCTGATCTACGTTTTCCACGCCTCCGCTGTACTGTGTGCCACAGGTGGGGCCGCCGGCCTCTACCTGCCCAATGGGGGCGGGTCAGCCCGTCATGCCCTGTGGTATTCCCCCTTCAACACCGGCGCGGGGTACGCCATGGGCATACTGGCCGGCGCGGAAATGACCACCTTGGAGATGCGTTTTGTCGCCTTGCGCTGCAAGGGTACCATCGCGCCCACCGGCACTCTGGCCCTTGGCGCGGGTGCCAAGCAAGTCAACGCTCTCGGTGAAGTATATGAAAACCGTTACGGCTTGACCACGCCGGAGCGGGCCTTGGGAACCCGCATGGAACAAGCCGAAGGACGCGGCCCCTGCGCGCTCCGGGTTGAATCCATTGACAGTGCGGCTTTCGACGCCCTCCGCAAGGCGTATTTAAATATGTGCCCCCTTCAGGCCCTAAGTTGGAGCGAAAAAAAATTTGCCGCGCCCTCGTCCCTGGAGCATATTAACTTTGAGACGCTCTGCTCGGCACTTAACGGCGAAAGTGAATTTCACCCACGCCTCACAGGCGGGCGGCGGGGCTTCGCCTTATCCGCCGCCGGACAATTTCAAAGTGACATTGCCCTGGAGGTTGAAATTGAATGCACGGAACCATACTTGGTCGGCGGGCACACGGCTTCGGGGTATTGGGTGGATATAAAACGCAGGACCACCATAGGCGGGCTTTTTGCCGCCGGGGATGCGGCCGGGGGCTGCCCCCAGAAGTACGCAAGCGGCGCGATGGCCGAAGGGGCGATAGCGGTGGAGGCGGCGCTGGAAGATATCCAGACCGCCGCCGCCGCCCATTGTCCGGAACGTCTTGTCTGTAAGTCGCGCGATGAGATGCTGCGTTTTCTTCAGCCCGGCAAGGCGCTCTTCACTGTGGATGAACTGGAGACGGCCATGCAGCACACAATGGATGCCTATGCCGGGGGCATGGGGGCCGGATATGCCTTTAACATGGCCGGCTTGGGCAAAGCTGAAGTCCGTATCAGCGAGATCGCCTCCATGAGTGAAGAGCTGCGCGCCGGGGACATGCGGGAACTCAAGCGTATCTGCGAATTGCGCGAGAGACTTGTCGTTTGCCGGGCGCTTATCGCGCACCTGCGCGCCAGGGAAGAAACGCGCTGGCCGGGATACGGCCGTAATGACGACTATCCTGAAAAGAGCGCCGCATGGCTGCGCTATGTCAATTCCGTGCTGCGGGAGGGGAGAGTGGAGATAATATTCCGCGATATGGCGGGGGAAAAGGAGCGTTTATGAGCATCAGTCTTGACGCGGAGGCGTGTGTCGGCTGCGGCGGGTGTATGGCGGTCTGTCCGGGAATGCTGCTGGAGGCCGACGCAAAGGGCAAGGCCTTTATCCGCCATCCTGAGGATTGCTGGGGCTGCGCGGCCTGTGTGAAAGCCTGCCCGGTCGAGGCGGCGGCCCTGTATCTTGCGGCGGAAGCGGGAGGACGCGGGGGCAAACTCAGCGCACGTAAAGAGGGCGCTCTTTTGCATTGGAAGGTTACGCGCCCCGACGGCGCGAGCGAAACTATAATAGTCAACAGCCAAAACGCGAACAGTTATTGAGGCACCGTGATGAATCATCTGGAACGGCTGGAGGCGCAAAGTGTTTATATTTTGCGTGAAGCGTATAAGCTGCTGGGTAAACTGGGCATGCTCTGGTCCATCGGCAAGGATTCGACCGTCATGCTCTGGCTGGCGAAAAAGGCCTTTTACGGGCATTGCCCGTTCCCTCTCATCCATGTGGACACCACCTTTAAAATCCCGCAGATGATAGTTTACCGGGACAAACTGGCGTGGGAACTCGGCCTGGAACTTATCGTGCATACCAACCGTACCGCCCTTGACCAGGGCATGGGGCCGGAAAAGGGCAGGCTGGCCTGCTGCAAGGCGCTGAAAACCGATGCCCTGAACCGCGTGGTGAAAGACCACGCCTTTGACGGCCTCATTGTCGGCGTCCGGCGGGACGAAGAAGGCTCACGCTCCAAAGAGCGCGTTTTTTCCGAACGCAATGCCGAGGACAAATGGGATTACGCCAATCAGCCGCCGGAGTTGTGGGATCAGTTCAAGACTGACTTCCCCAAAGGGCATCACATCCGGGTACATCCGCTTTTACAGTGGAACGAACTTGATATTTGGCGCTACATCGAGCGGGAAAATATTCCGGTCATTGACCTATATTTTTCCCAAGGCGGCCGGCGGTACAGGAGCCTCGGCTGCGCGCCCTGCACAGGGCAAATCGCCTCCAGCGCGGCCACGGTGCGAGAGATCATCACAGAGCTGGAGTACACCTCCGTCAGCGAGCGGGCCGGACGGGCCCAAGATCAGGAGGATGCCTACGCCATGCAGAAACTGCGGAAAGAAGGATATATGTGATATGGCCTGCGCGCAAGAAATGTTGCAACTGGTGGTGGCGGGGCATGTGGATCACGGCAAGTCCACCGTCATCGGCCGCCTGTTCTGCGATACGAATTCCCTGCCTCAGGGGTCCATAGACAGGGTGAGGCGCATAGCAGGAGAGACGGGTAAGGGTTTTGAGCCGGCCTATCTGCTGGATGCCTTTGAAGAGGAACAAAAACAGGGCATCACCATTGATATTACCAAGCGGCAGTTCCATACGGCCAAACGCGGGTATATCATCATCGACGCGCCGGGGCACAAGGAATTTCTAAAGAACATGATTTCCGGGGCCACAGGCGCCGAAGCCGCCTTTCTGGTCATAGACGCCGGGCGCGGGGTGGAGGAACAATCCCGCCGTCATGCCTCAATGCTGGCTCTGCTGGGCATACGGCAGATGGCGGTCATCGTCAATAAAATGGATATTGTCGATTACAGCCAGGAGGTTTTTCAGAACATCCGCATGGAAATGGAAGCTTTTCTTGCCTCCCGTAATATTTACGCTCAAGCCTTCATCCCTGTTTCCGCGCTGCTGGGAGAAAATATCATCAGCCCATCGGACAAGCTCCCGTGGTATGACGGCGGCACACTGGTGGAAGCGCTGGACGGACTATCCGGCAAAAACAGTCCGGATAACGCGCCGCTGCGCTTCCCGGTGCAGGACGTTTACAAGTTCGACCAGCGCCGCATCATTGCCGGACGCATTGAAAGCGGGCGCATAGCTGTGGGAGATACAATACACATATCACCCGGCGGCAAACATACAACAGTGCTTTCTCTGGAAGCATGGCCGGGGCCGGAGAAGCCTTGGGAGGCCTTTGCGGGGGAATGCGTGGGCATCACCGTGAGCGATGAATTCTTCAACAAACGCGGAGAGATTATCAGTAAAGCGGACTCGCCCCCGCAGGTGACTTTCGCCTTTAGGGCCAGCATTTTCTGGATGCACAAAACCCCTCTGCAAACCGGAAAAACATATAGGCTAAAACTGGCGACTCAGACTGTGGAAGCGGAAATCGGCGCGATTTTCAGGGTTATGGACGCATCCACCCTGACCACGCACGCCACAGGCGGCGCGCTCGGCCAAGGGCGTGAAGTGCGGCTCAATGACGTGGCGGAGGCGCGTATTATCGTCAAGGAGCCGGTGGTTCTGGATGCCTTTGCCGCATCGGAGGCCACAGGGCGTTTCATTCTGCAGGACGGCTATGATGTGGCCGGCGGCGGCATTGTCATTGAAAGAGAAGCGGGCGCGGGGCTTTTTTCCTGTTTTGCGCGGGGAGATATTTACGCCCGTTGCGAACTTTTTGAAGAATATTACTACAGCGTGGAGGACCAGATGGTGAACAGGCACCGTCCCCAAGGCACCGCCTATAATATCGGGGATAAAATCCCGCTGGAAGGAAAAAGTTTTGCCTATCCTGAATTCTTCGACATCGTGATGTTTCAGGACGGGGCGGCGGTCAAAATACGGGCCGGGGAGGTTGCGGAGATACTCCCTCTGGCGGACTATCGCTACGAAGGCTTGCCGCTGCTCAACGACAGGGGCTTTGCCCTTATGGTACGCTCGCGGGCGGAATGGCAGCGCTGCCTGGCTGACTTCAGCGCCGGGCCGCCTGATGCCGAGCTGACGGCTAAATGGATGAACTTTACCACTTATCGGAGCATACCTATTGCCGGCAACGACTGGGTTATATAATGCAACACGGGCCGATGGAATCATGTGTCTTGATTCCCGCCCATGTACGTCCCCGGCTGGGCTTACGCCTCTTCGCGGCAGCGGATATCCAGAGCAAAACGCAGTTTTTCTCTGGAATTCTGGAGCATTTTCAAAGTTAATATGTCCTAACTTACAGAAGTTCAATAAATTATGCGGTTAGTATCAACAAACACCTAAAGTACGCCTGTGCGCCAGTTGAACTCACCGCCGCGTTCCCGCCGCTCCATGCCGAGGGGCGGGCACTCGCCCATGTGTACAAAAACGCTGTAGCCGGCTTTTTCCAAAAGAGGAATCTTTTCACTCAAATCCAGGGGCCAGGCCGGGTACAGCCAGGTATTGCGTCCATAGCGCCTGCTCCAAAAAAGCTCCCGTTTGGGGCTGGACCAGGGATCATCCGGCTTTAAGGGGCTTATGTCATAACGGGTCAGGGCCACCGGCCAAAAACCGTCTATGACCAGGCCCAACGGCAGGGGGCTTTGTCCGGGCAGGGCCAAAAAATCTTCTTCGCCCAATTCCGGACTGACCAAAGCCAGATTGAAGCCCATTTTTTTCAGCACTCCGGCTGCCAGGCCATTGGTCAGGTTGCAGAAAGGACCGGCGCACAAAAAGAGATCGCGCCGCTCATCAAAAAGGGCGTTCTGCCAGGGGGAGTTGCACACGAACTGCCTGGCCCCGCCGCGCCTGGCCTGGCGAATCAGCGTGAGCCAGCGCCCTTCTTCATCCGGCCAGATTACCGGAGGCAGCCACCAGAAAATACGGCTGAACAGGGTACGTGAGATGCTGGACAAGGCCTTGGGCGAAAGCCAATGCCCCCTGACCGCGCCTGCCCCAAGGCCGCTTTTGGCTTCGCGGCCGGAGGGCAGATCCGCGCGCAGCAGGATGTCCATACGGCGGCTCTTGCCGGCCGGGCGGGGCAAGGCCGTTTCAAAATTTAGCACATCCTTTGCCTCTGCGGGTATCTCCTTCCCGGACGGAAGATGCCCACGTCCTTCCAGACGCCGCGTCCATTCCTGAATAACGGTCGTCAGCCCTTCTTCCCGGCGGTCCAGCAAAAAAACCGGTGTGCCGTTTTTAGGCAGCTTGTGCCTGGCCGGTTTCAGGGTCAGGCTGCCGCCCGCAGGCAGGCGGCGGTTCAGCGGCATGGTCTGATGCCAGGATTCATCCTCATAGCCGATGCGCAGATAATCGCCGGGCAAAAGCTCCAGTCTGGACTTAAAAACCGTTCTCCCTTCCCCTTCATGGACGATTTTGCCGCAAAGCAGGCCGGATGCCGTCTGCCGCGCCGCCCCTCCGTCACGCGCCGCGCCGTGGGCGGTGGGCGTAACCTTGCGCTGGGGGAGAAAAAAGCCCCGGCTGGTCGGACGGCCCAAAGAAAACTCCAGCAAATCCAGCGCCTCCTGTTTGGCTTCCGCCTCTCCCTGATGATCGCGCAGCAGACGGTAGGCTCTTACCGTATGAAAAACATAGTGCGGTCCCTTTTTACGCCCTTCAATCTTCCAGGAGACAACTCCGGGCATATCCCGCACAGTCTTGACCAGCACATCCAAGGACAAATCCAGGCAGGAAAAAAAACGCCCCTCGCGCCCGCCCTGCGTATAAAGACGGCGGCAGGGCTGTACGCAGCGCCCGCGCAAGCCGCTTTTGCCCCCCAGATAACTTGACCACCAGCAACGCCCCGAAACGCTGTAACAAAGCGCGCCGTGGATGAAAAGCTCCAGACCCATTCCTTCCGGCAGGGCGTCATGCATCAGCCGCACTTCGTCAATGGAAAGCTCGCGCGGCAAAACCACCCGGCTTACACCCAAAGCGGCCGCCGCCGACAAGGCCCGCTGGTGCGTCAAGGCCGCCAGGGTGGAAAAAAATATCTCGCCCTGATAACCCGCCTGACGCGCCAAATCCACCATGGCCAGATCCTGCACAATCAGGGCGTCCGGAGGCGTACCCGGCAACACGCGCCGGATAATCCTGCCCGCCTGGGACAATTCGCCGGGTTTGACGAAGCTGTTAAAGGCCAAATACACCCGGCGGCCTTCGGCCTTGGCCAGATCTGTCAGCTTGGCCAGTTCCGTACTGGAAAAATTACCCGCCTCCATCCTGGCGGAAAAATGCTTCAGCCCCAGATAAACCGCCTCCGCCCCGGCGGCAAAAGCCGCCAGAGCCGAAGGCATATCGCCCGCAGGAGCCAGGATTTCAGGTTTCATAGATGTCCTTTATATTATTTCATGCCCGAAGGCATATATCAGAACTCCGGGGCTGTCGCCCCAAATACCGCCAAGGCCAATCGGGGCTATCGCCCCGCTCCCCATCCGGGGGGAATCATTCCCCCCGGACCCCCTCACCGGTGATTTGTTTTTAGGGACAACAGAAATAAAACGGCGCATGGGCAATGCCCGTTTAGCTCCTTCGGCGGGGGGCACCGGGGGATCCGCTCCCGCTATGGTTGAAAAACCTTTGGCTGAAAAGATCGCCGGTGCAGGGGGCAGGGGCCGTGTTCCGCCAATTTTTTCAAATGCAGGGGAGTGGCGTAACCTTTATGCCGATCCAGCCCATAAAGGGGATGGCGCTGATGCAGGACGAGCATGAGCGCGTCCCGCCTGGTTTTGGCCAGGATGGAGGCGGCGGAGATGAGCGGAACCAGGGCGTCCCCCCGGATGATCGCCCTTTGGCGTGGCGGCGCGGGCCATGCCGGGCGTTCTTCAGCCGCGCGCCACTGCTCTTCCGGTATGGGCCAAGGTCCGTCCACCAGCAAGGTAAATCCATCAGCATCGGGCGGCGCGCCGCAGCGGGACGCCGTCTGCCCGGCCACGGCCAAAACCGCCCGGCTCATGGCCCTAAAGGAGGCGTTAAGGATATTGACCCGATCAATTTCTTCCGGCCAGGATTGGCCCAGCCCCCAAAACAGGCCGCTGCGCAAAAGCGCGTCCGCCAAGGCGGCGCGCTTTGCGGGGGAAAGTTTTTTGGAATCCGTCAATCCGGAGAAGCGCGAAAAATCATAACCTGACGGGGCCAGCACCGCCGCCGCGCACACCGGCCCGGCCAGACAGCCGCGACCGGCCTCGTCCACCCCCAGGTACAGATCCGGCACCTGATCCTTAGCTGATGCAAGCAGGCAGGGCAATACATTCCTGGGATCCAACGGCTGCGCGCCCGGCCTGTCTTCAGTCCGGCTCACGCCGTACCGCTCCCCACCAATTCCAAAAGCTTATCTTCGCTTTCCGGCATACTGAACCAATAGCCCTGCACCATATCCGCGCCGACACGGCGGCAGAAATCCAATTGCGCCTTGGTCTCCACCCCGGTCAGACACACGGTTTTACCGGAAAAATGCCCCAATTTGCAGGCCAGTTTGATAAAATTTTTGGCGAACTCATCCGTGTGGGCATGCAGATACATGGGAGAGATTTTGATGACATCCACAGGCAGATCACGCATATTGATGAAGGAGGCGTTGTCCGAACCGAAATCGTCCATGGAAACCCTGAACCCGCTGCGGCGGAACTGCGCACAATAATTCAAGGCGTTTTTCTTTTCGCTCATGGCCACGCCTTCGTTAATGCCGATGATCATGTTCTCCGGCTTGACTTTGGTGTCGTGCAAAATCTTTTCTATATTCAGGGCCAGGTTTTTTCGTTTGAACTGGACGACAGATAAATTGACGCTGACGCTGAAGTCGGCGCGCCACTTGTCATTAACCTGCTTGCACAGGGATGCGGCACGGCGCAGAACGTACTCGCCCATGGGCACGATCAAGCCCAGATATTCGGAAAGACCGATGAAGTCCCTGGCCGCGATGAGTTCCCCTGCCTGCCCGCGCAGGCGTAGCAGCGCCTCGGCTCCGGCCGGGCGCGCCCCGGCGCGGCCTCTGGATTTTTTGGCCGAGCCCGCCGCCGGCTGATTCAGGGCGTAATAAGGCTGGTATAATATCTCAAAACCGGAAAAATCGTTCAAAATGGCCTTGCGCAGCAGTTCTTCCGTTTCAGAGCGATCCACGGTCTCGCTGTCCAATCCTTCGGTAAAGTAGGCGTAGTTGTTTTTTCCCGTCTTTTTAGCGTGATACATGGCTATATCAGCTTTTTTCAGAATACTCCCGGCATTTTCCAGCCGGGCGATGAACTCCACCACCCCTATACTCAAAGAACAATAGAACTCACGATCTCTGGAGACCCAGGGCTGTCTGGCCCTGACCAGCATATCTTCCAAATATTCCGGCACCATGAGGCCGTTGACCGGGTCAACCACCACCACGAACTCATCGCCGCCCAGACGAAAAACCTTGTCCATACCCTGAAAGCGTTGACGCAAGAAGTCGGCAAAGGCTACCAGCACCCCGTCGCCGTAATCATGCCCGAAACTGTCGTTGACCACCTTGAAGTCGTCCAGATCGATAAAAAAAATAAAGCCCGGCGTTTTGGCTCCGCACAGGCGCTCCAGCATGAGCAGCAACTCATTGTCACAGGCGCGGCGGTTGGGCAGCCCGGTGAGATAATCGGTGTAGGCCAGTTCTTGATGACCATCTTCTTGTTTCTTCCAGTGCGTAATGTCCTGAGCCTGGCACAGGGTGCGGGTATGCCCGTCAGTCCAGGGTATGGCGCGGCGGCGGACAAAAAAATAACTGCCATCCTTCTCCAGACGCCATTCCTCAGCCTCTTCCTCCCGTTCCTCCGACGAGGAGGGGAGCAGATCCCCGGTCGTGCGTCCGGCCCAGTCCGCGCCGAAAACAGCCTCAAAGGCCTGGTTGGCCATAATGATTATGCCGTCTTCCTGTTCAGTCACATAGACCGGCATATCCAGGTTGTTCAACACAACGGAACAGACAGACGGATCGAGAAAATTTTTCATAGGCATGGGGTAATCCTTGTATTCGCTATAATAAAACCACCCTGCCCCGCACGTCAACCTTAAGGCGGCACAGCGAATAAAAAAGCTTGCTTTTTGGGGCGCAGACGTATAAAAGCATTTTTCCCCGTAACTTTCCGGCGGGGCGCAAAAACCAAAACACCGCGATGGCGGGCGTTATATGGGGGTTATCAATGGCCAGACAATGCGATATTTGCGGCAAACAGGCCCAGGTCGGCCACCGGGTCAGCCATTCCAACATAAAAACCAAGCGTCTCTTTAGGCCCAACTTGCAGAAAGTGCGCCACCAAAACAATGACGGCGGGGTAATGACCCTGACGGTCTGTACCCGTTGCCTGCGCTCCGGCGCGGTGGTCAAGCCGGTGGAACGCAAGGCGGGCCGTCAGGCCGCCTGATCTGTTCCCATCGGCGCTCAACTCCGGACATCGTTCAGCAGGCGGCAGGCAAATACGGCCGCGCCATATCCGTTATCTATATTGAACACGCTCACGCCGGCCGCGCATGAGGCCAGCATTCCGGCCAAGGCGGCATAGCCCCCGGCGCTGACGCCGTAACCCACAGAGGTAGGCACGGCCAGCACCGGCTTGGCGGTGAGTCCGGCGATGACGCTGGGCAGAGCCCCTTCCATGCCCGCTATGACCATAAGAATCTTGGCTTGAGAAAAAGCCCCCAGCCAGGGGGTCATGCGGTGCAGGCCGGCCACGCCTATATCCGGGGCCAATCCTGCTTCCACTCCGTAAAACACCGCAGTGCCCAATGCTTCCAAGGCCACACGCATGTCTGAAGCGCCGGCGGTGATGATCATAAGCTTTCCGGAACGCGGCCAGGGCGGATTCAGCAGGAGGGGGCGGTTCAAGGTGAACAGACCGGCCTCGCGGCTCCATTCTCCTTGAGGGAAGGCTTCCGTCAACATGCGCCCCTGTTCGGCATCCAGTCTCGTGACCAGCACCGGTCTGTCCGCCTCCGGTCCGGCCAGGCCGCGCACAGCAGCCAGCAGACGTTCAGGGCTTTTATCCTTGGCCAGAACGCATTCCCCCTGGCCGGTACGCAGTTCACGGTGCAGGTCCAGGTTAACCCCGTCCAAAAGCTCCTCAAAAGGCGCGAACTGAAAACGCGCGACGGCCTCTTCCGGCAGCAGTTCTCCGCTCCGCACAAGATTAAGAATCTTCAGCATGTCCATGTCGTCAGTTTTCCCTTGTCATTGATATTATCCCGACCTAAAGCCGGGCGCAAGGGTATTGATTAAGCTTGGATAAGCATGTATGCACCTAAACATGTCCGCGCACAGAATCCTTTTTATCGCTCCGACCCAAGCTGTAACACGCATATTCCCGGAATTGCGCGAGGCCGGCTTTGAGGTTGGCATAGCTGAAAACCTCAAGGGCGCTTCGGCTTTTATCCGCAAGACCCCGCCGGATATCAT
>JAITGZ010000243.1 GCA_031280335.1 Deltaproteobacteria bacterium
GTAAAACTGGCTGGCATATGCTGGGCAATGAGAATGGGAGCTGGAAAGTCAGCAGGCAGGGCGGTAAGCACTTTTTGCACCGCCGGAGGTCCGCCGGTGGAAACGCCTATGGCCACAAAATCGCGTGTCTGCGGGCGCCCCACAGGTTTTATAACCGGCTTGGGCGGCGTGGTGTTCGAGGCAGAGGGGGGGGGCATGGCAGCCGTCTTCATACGGTTGGCGGCCACTGCCGCTGCTGCCGCCGCTGCGGAATTTCTCAACTGGGCGCGCAGAGCCAGAGCCTTGCGGTGCCGAAAAACCGCCTTGACCTTTTGGCATAGTTCACGTTCCAGTCCGGCGAGACTCTGCGAAGACGAATCAGGCTTGCCCACAAAATCCAGGGCACCGGCATCCAGGGCCTTAAGGGTTGTTTCCGCTCCCTGGCTGGTCAGGGCACTAACCATGAGTACCGGCCTGGGCACTTCTTGCATGATCTTCTGCAAGGCGTTCAGCCCGTTCATCCTGGGCATTTCCACATCCAAGGTCACCACATCCGGATCCAGCTTTTTTATGGCCGCAAGGGCGTCAAGTCCGTCCACTGCGTAACCGACCACCTCCAATTCAGGATCCCTTCTCAAAATATCCATCAAAGATCTGCGCATGAAACTCGAATCATCCACAACAAGCACTTTTATCACAATAACTCCTCAAAATCATTGTATAAAGAAGTGATAAAGCTATGTCGCGCCATTTATTCAGCGCAACATTTTAACAGCGCCTGCTTTTCTCTAGCATAAAAAACAATAAAATTACAGCCTTTATCGTCAGTAAAAAAAATTAATCCAGAGGTAAGGGTGAAGTGCTGAAAAACTAAAGCGCCGCGCCGCGCCGCCTGTTTTTTCATAGCGCAAAAACAGCTTGCCAAAGCTTGTTTTTTACACTATACAGCTTCCCTCGCGGGATGTGGCTCAGTTCGGCTAGAGCGCTGCGTTCGGGACGCAGAGGCCGGAGGTTCAAATCCTCTCATCCCGACCAAATTTCATTGTCAACGGCCCCGTAAGGAATAGAAATCCTCGCGGGGCCGCGTTTATTTGCGACACACGGGCGATGAGGCAAGGTGGGGTGAGCGGTTATTCGCGGCGGGAGTAATGTACTCTAGTCGTATTTGACCGAGCTTATTTTCATCAGGCGATCCCAGTTATGATGGGCTTCAATGTAGCGTACGGAGCCGGTTTTGGCCCGGATAACCATGGAGTGGGTGATGGCACCGTCGCCGGTGTATTGCACCCCGCGCAAAAAAGTGCCGCCTGAAATGCCTGTGGCGGAAAAAAATACATCTTCGCTTTTTACCAGCGTTTCCACCGTCAGAATTTGGCGTATGTCTATGCCTGCTTCTTGGATGGCCTCTTTTTCCACAAAAGACTGCGGGTCCAGGCGGGCGAAAATCTGTCCCCCAAGGCCGCGAATGGCACAGGCGGTGAGTACTCCTTCAGGGGTGCCGCCGGTGCCCATCATAACGTCCACTTCTGAACGCGGATCCACGGCCATCAAAGACCCGCACACATCACCGTCGGTATGCAGTTGTATGCGTGCGCCCGCACGACGGATATGCTGGATCAGATCTTTATGACGCGGCTTATCCAGCACAAAAACCACCAGATCGTGTACATCTTTACCCAAGGCTTTGGCTATGCGGTTCAGGTTGTCGTCCACCGTAGCATCCAAATCCACCGAATCGCGTGCCTCTTTGCCCACTACCAGTTTACGCATGTAAAAACTGGGACCGGGGTTGTACATGGTCCCGGCCGGGGCTATGCCGATCACAGATATGGCGTTGGGGCGTCCATAAGCCAGCAGGTTGGTGCCTTCCACCGGATCCACGGCCACATCCAAGGCTATGCCGTTGCCCAGGCCCACTTTTTCGCCGTTATAGAGCATGGGGGCATTGTCTTTTTCCCCTTCCCCGATGATGATGGTTCCCTTTATGTCCATGGAATTGAAACTCAGGCGCATGGCGTCCACCGCCGCCTGATCCCCGGCTTCTTTATCCCCTTTGCCAAGCCAGCGGGCAGACGCCAGAGCGGCCGCCTCGGTTATGCGCACCAGATCCAGAGCCAGGTTTTTGGTAGGGGTTTCGGGGGTGGAGTTTGTTTTGACCATGGGGGAACCTCCGGGTTATTTATTCATGGCGTTCATAAATTCGGTATTGTTGGCCGTGCCGCGCATTTTGTCCAGCAAAAATTCCATGCTGTCTATGGGGCTCATGGGGGCGAGAATCTTGCGCAAAATCCAGACCCGGTTCAGGGTCTCTTCGGGGAGCAGAAGCTCCTCTTTGCGCGTGCCCGTGCGGTTGATGTCAATGGCCGGGAAAACGCGCTTTTCGGCTAGGTGCCGGTCCAGGTAAATTTCCATGTTGCCCGTGCCTTTGAATTCTTCAAAAATCACCTCATCCATGCGCGAACCGGTGTCAATGAGGGCTGTGGAGATAATGGTAAGGCTGCCGCCTTCTTCTATATTGCGGGCCGCGCCGAAAAATCGTTTGGGCCGTTGCAGGGCGTTGGCGTCCAGACCGCCGGAAAGCACCCGCCCGGAAGAAGGCGTAACCGCGTTATAGGCGCGGCCGAGACGGGTGATGGAGTCAAGCAGAATAACTACATCACGCTTGCGTTCCACCAAACGTTTGGCTTTTTCCAGCACCATCTCGCATACCTGTACATGACGTTGCGGCGGCTCGTCAAAGGTAGAGGAAATGACCTCGGCCTTTTCCACCGTGCGCTCCATGTCGGTAACTTCTTCCGGGCGCTCATCTATGAGCAGAACAATCAGGTAGATGTCGGGATTATTGGCGTTGATGGAATTGGCCAGATTTTGCAGCAGAATGGTTTTACCCGTGCGGGGAGGAGCTACGATTACTGCGCGCTGCCCGCAGCCGATGGGGGAGAGCAGGTCTATTACCCGGCAGGAATAATTTTTGTCCCCATTTTCCATGATCATCTGGCGATCAGGGTAAATGGGGGTGAGGTTGTCGAAAAGAACGAGGTTTTTGGCGTGTTCCGGCGCTTCAAAGCCTATTTCGTTCACCTTGAGCAGGGCAAAGTAACGCTCCCCCTCCTTGGGCGGACGGATCTGGCCGGAAACCACATCCCCCTTGCGCAAACTGAAACGGCGTATCTGCGAGGGCGAGACATAAATGTCGTCCGGTCCGGGCATATAGCTGCTCAAGGGGGAGCGTAAAAAGCCGAAACCGTCCGGCAGTATTTCCAGCACGCCATCGCCGTAAATCGCGCCGTTTTGCGTGGCGCAACTTTGCAGCAGGGCGAATATGAGCTCCTGCTTGCGCATACTGCTGGCATTTTCAATATTGAACTGTTCAGCCAGTTCCATCAGATCCAGCATGCTTTGGGTTTTAAGTTCAGACAAATTCATTTCGTGTTCTTCATCCAGCACGATTTGAGGGGGATTTTTTTTACGCATTGTTTTTCGGCTATTGGTTAAGGTGGATAAGATTATGGAGTAAAGGGGGGGCGCGAATAAATCCTTACGCAGCGGTATAGAGCATTTCAACTTTGAGACGCTCTGTTCGGTGCTTAACGGCGAAAGTGAATTTCGCCTACGCCTCACAGGCGGGCGGCGGCGCTACGCGAACCCTGCCGCCAGAGCAATTTCAAAGCAAAATTGCTCTATACATTTTCAAATGTTAAACCGCTTTAATGAATATGAAGATAATGAGGAGAATAGATAGATTAAAATTATAAAAGCAGCTTACCCCGTGTCATTGATATTTACAAGTATTTTATTTATTTTTTTCATGAGAAATCAAAATATCTTCAAACATAGCTTTAATATTGTTTTGGATCAGCTCTTGTTTGTTTTCAAGCACACAGGCTATTTCCACGGTAACAAAATTCATGGCCTGCTCCAGAAGCCGCCGTTCACCGAAGGATAGATCTTTTCCCCCACTGATCAACAGAAGCTCTTTCAGAACATCGCTGGAATCGGATAGGACGCCGGTTTTTAGTTTATCAGAATATTCGCGGTAGCGCCGGTTCCAGTTTTGTCCGGTATAGCCGGTGAACCCGCTGCGATCTCTGAAACTTTCCATAATTTTTCTACAATGTTCCGGGCTGGAAAGATTGCGCAAGCCGACATGTTCCACGTTGTCGGTCGGCACCTTCAAGGTAATATTGTTGCCCAGAATGCGCACGATATAAAGTCTGATCTCTACGCCGCCGACATCCTGGGAGGCGATTTTATCAACAACTCCCACTCCATAAGTAGGATAAACAACCAGTTGTCCCTGGGTGAACTCCATAAAATGCGTCCTTAGAGCAATCCATTTTGAAATTACTCTGATGAATATGTTCCAAGGATACAGTCTATAGCAAAAAAAGGTGGTAGTCCAGCACTGCCTTGCGGCTGTAAGATAAAATATGGCGCTTAGTTCGTTGCCGGGGTTTCTTGCCGCGAAGCCGGCCTGAAGCTGTTGATCCGGCGGCGCATTTCCTCAAAATCCGTTTCTACGAAACATGGCAGAAAGGAACAGGCCGCCTGCAGAACTTCCTCCAGCACAGATTGTTCACCGGGAGCGAAAGAGGAGGTTACATAGCTTACAGCGTCATGCGTGTTTTTTTTGCCTATACCCAGACGGAGGCGGTAAAAATCGCCTGAACCCAAGGCTTGTTCAATGGAAAGCACTCCCTTGTGCCCGGCCGCTCCTCCGCCCAGCTTGAAACGCATGCGCCCCAGGGGCAGATCCATTTCGTCATGAGCCACCAGCAAATCATTTGGTTTAAGTTGATAATAGGCCAACACCTGACGCACAGCTTCGCCGCTCAGATTCATGTATGTGAGCGGTTTGAGCAAAAGCCAGGGCAGGGATGGCAAGGGGGCAAGCCAAGCCTTCCATAGTTCAAATTTCTGACGCGGGGCGGAAAGCTTTTCCGCCCCGCCGCCTTTGTCCCTTGCCTGGATTAAAAGCCCGTCCACCAGCATGAATCCCAAGTTGTGCCTAGTGCGGAAGTATTCTTGACCAGGGTTGCCCAGCCCCGCTATTATGCCGTGTGCCTGCATTTTCCGTTGCCCCTGCCAAGTTACAAGGGCCTCGCGGGTTATTCCGCAGCCGGCGCGGCGGTGTCAGCCTCCGCCGTTTCCTGTTCGTTTGTTTCGCGAACGATGAGTACAGCGGCGACGGCGGCATCCGAATCCATATCAACCCTGGTTCCGGCGGGCAGAGCCAAATCTTTTACATAAATAAAGTTATTGATATCCAGATCAGATATATCCACTCTGATTTTTTGCGGGATGTCAAGTGGTTTGCCGATGACGGGCACATGTTCCCGGTATATTTCCAACTGGCCGCCGATCTTGATGCCCTTGGCCGTGCCGGTAAACTCCAGGGGAACGCGGATTTTGATTTCACGTTCAAGTTCTACACCCAGTATGTCCACATGCTGGATGCGGTTTTTTACCGGAAAATAGTCCACATCCCAGATCAGGGCCGGATGGATACTGGTGGAACCGTTCTCAGATATTTCAACATTAAAGACCTGGGTACGGCGTGTTTTGGCGTAAAGCAAGCCCAGCTCTTTTTCATTCACGGACAGGCATATGTTTTTGCCTTCACGGGTGTAGAATACAGCCGGCGTCCGTCCGGCGGTGCGTAATTTTCTGGCCGCGCCTTTGCCGGTCTGTTCTCGTTTTTGGGTTTTAAGCGTAATCAATTCAGACATGTGTTTTCTCCTTTTTATCCTCAGCCATGACTTGCGCCGTTGCTGACGGGCGGCTTTTATACAAAAAGCTCGCTGACGGAGGACTCGGTATGGGTGTTGTATATGGCTTTGGCCAGAAGGTTGCCTATGGAAAAAATATGTATTTTGTCACAGCCGCTTATTTTATCCATAATTGGTATGGTGTCGGAGACAAAAATTTTTTTAAATTTTGAGGCGGCAAGGCGTTCCATTGCCGGTCCGGAAAGCACGGCATGGGTGGCGCAGGCATAAACTTCAAGCGCCCCATATTTAAGCAATACATCGGCGGCGGCCACCATTGTGCCGGCGGTGTCAATCATATCGTCCACCACCACAGCCACCTTGCCCTCCACCTCGCCAATGACATGTGTGGCCG
>JAITGZ010000062.1 GCA_031280335.1 Deltaproteobacteria bacterium
AGGCAAGGACGCGCCTCCTTCTTCTTCCAGCTGGGCGCGCGCTTCGGCATAAAATTCCACCCCAGGCAGTACCAGCACGGAATGATAATTTTTGGCCGCCGCCCGCAAGAGACAGGGGCCGCCTATATCAATTTCTTCAATCACCGCCCTCTCTGCCAGCTTTTTTTCCAGGGCACCGGCAAAATTATATAGATTCACG
The DNA here is from genome assembly GCA_031280335.1 of Deltaproteobacteria bacterium. Taxonomy (GTDB): domain Bacteria; phylum Desulfobacterota; class Desulfovibrionia; order Desulfovibrionales; family Desulfovibrionaceae; genus WRHT01. The sequence goes on from JAITGZ010000062.1 coordinate 200, forward strand.
CACACCAGATCAAAGGGCTTTATATCCAACTCTCCCAGCGCCCGCATATGCTCCGGCCTGTCCTTGTCCGCCAATATGCCACCGTGTATTTTGGGGTGCAAGGTTTTAACCCTGCCGCCCAAAATTTCCGGAAAACCCGTAAGAGCGCTCACCTCCATAACGGGCAGACCGGCATTCTTCAAGACCGCAAACGTCCCACCGGTGGAAAGCAGCTCCACCCCCCTCTCCGCCAAAAAAACGGCAAATTCCGTCAGTCCGCCCTTGTCGGTTACACTGAGCAGCGCCCTTTTTATCGGCAAAACATCCATCACCGCCCCCCTCCTCCCTGGCCGCCCGCGCGGCCCGCGAAACCTGGTATTTTTTTCGTTACCGCCTCTTTGCTTTTGCCACGAAAACCAGCCTGGGGCAAGCCCGTCTTGACCGGATGCAACGGCGGTTCTGCCTGGCGGCAACGGGAACGCGACCACACCGAGGGTTGCCCTTCGCGCCTTCACACCAGAGGGGCGCATATTTGCCGGGGATGGAGTACCGGCAAACATGCCCGAAAAATCATCCTTGACTTGGCATAAAAAATGTGCAAAAAAATAATCAAACCTTTTTTTGAATCCGAACAATATTTTCCGACAGGAGCGTGAGGTCTTGCAGGCGGGCGAAGAAACGACCAAACAACCCCGGCGGGCTTTTCTGGCCGGGGGCATCAAGGCCATTGCCGCCCTCTTCGGGCTGGGGCTGGGCGTACCCCTGGCTCTGTTCTCCTTCTCGCCCGCGCGCCAAAAAGACAGGCCCGAAGAGTGGATACCCATCGCCGACTTCGCTTCCCTCAACGACCACCGCCCCACCAAGGTAACTTACGCCTACACCCGCCAGGACGGCTGGATGAAAACGGAGACGCGGCGTATGGCCTTTATCCTGAAGAAGGACGACGGCGGCATCACCGTGCTTTCCAACCGCTGCACCCATCTCGGCTGCGGTGTGGATTGGGACGCTACGGCCAACCAGTTCAAGTGCCCCTGCCACGGGGGCATATTCGATCTGGAGGGCAAAATCCTTGAAGGGCCGCCGCCCAAGTCTCTGGCCCGCTTCACGGCCAAGGTCGAAGATGGCCGGGTGTTCATCAGAGAGGGACAGGCATGAGCAAAATATGGCTGTTCATTGACCGGCGTCTTAATCTCAGCCCCCTGCTGCGGGAAATGGCGGATCACCGCATACCCGATCACGCCAACCCGCTGAAAAAAGCCTCGGCCTTTATGTACTGCTTCGGCGGGATCAGCTTCCTGATCCTCCTGTTGCAACTGCTCACCGGCATGTTTTTGATGCTCTATTACGTGCCCTCGCCGGATCACGCCTATGCCAGCGTAAGCTATATCAAAAATGAAGTCGCCTTCGGCGCCCTGACGCAGAACCTGCACCGGGTGGGGGCCAGCGCCGCCGTGGTTATGGTCTTTTTGCACATGCTGCGCGTCTATTTCACCAAGTCCTACAAAAACCCGCGCGAACTGAACTGGATTGCCGGCGTTTTACTCCTGCTTGTCGTTCTGGGCTTCGGTTTTACCGGCTATCTGCTGCCCTGGGATCAAAAAGCTTACTGGGCCACCACCGTGGGTGTGAACATCATTGAAACCGTGCCCTGGCTGGGCGGCTTTATCGCGGATATGCTCCGGGGCGGCGATGAAGTGGGCGCGCTTACCCTGACCCGCTTTTTCGTCATCCATGTCATGTTTCTACCGGCCCTGCTGCTCTGCCTGCTGGCCGCCCATTTTTTCATGGTGCGCCGCCAAGGCATATCCCACCCGCTATAAAAGGACAGCCGCCGTGCGCCCCAATACCTCCCCAAGCCATGAACGCCCCGCCGGAGCAGTCCCTCCCTCCGGACATGCCGATACACGCGCCCCTTTCTACCCCAACCACCTGTTTGTGGAAGGGGTGGTCGCGCTGCTGGTTTTCGCGCTGCTGGTAATCCTGGCCTGCTTCTGGCAGGTTCCCCCGGAAGAAATGGCCGACCCCAGCGATTCCGCCTATGTGCCCAGGCCTGAATGGTATTTTCTCTTTTATTTCCAGCTGCTAAAATATTTTGAAGGCCCGCTGATCCTGGTGGGCACCTTTGTGCTGCCCCTGCTCATTTTTGCCGCGCTCTTTCTTTTGCCCTTCATTGACCGGAGCGAAGAGACGCGCCCAAGCAAGCGCCCCTGGGCCATGGGCTTGGGACTGGCCGGACTGCTCGCAGTGGCCGGGTTGACCGTGGTCTCGGTGGTGCAGGATGCGGAACACCGCATGGATCTGCCGCCCATAACCGAAGAACACCTCGCCGCCGGTGAGGACCTTTTTGCGCGTTTTTGCGTCCTGTGCCACTCCATGAACGGCAAAGGCGGCTTCATGGCCCCGGATTTGTCGCAGATCGGGGCCAGAGTGAACAGGGTATATATTGAAAGGGTCATTCTGACCCCGCAAATTGTAAGCCAGACCACCATCATGTCGCAGATACCCCTGAGCGATGACGAACGGCATGACGTCTCCGCCTATCTGGCGCGCAAAAAAAAGTAAGCCCTGCCGCATCCTGAACGCAGAGGCGGGGCAAAATATATTGGAGCATTGCAAACGTAAAAGGTCTCAGGAAGGTCTGGCTTCCACGGGCGATGATTTAGAATCGCACAGACCGGCAAAGCCCGCCGTGAAAAGAGCGTCTGGATCGTGAACTGCCATAAAGACAAGACGGCTTTGCAAAAAAATGTTTCAGAGCATAACCATTATGGAGGAAGAAACTATGCTTATGCGCGACAAAAAAATGTTACGGCTGGCAACGGCCCTGCTGGCGCTGCTTTTTACGGCGGCATGGGGCTATGAGGCTGCGGCGGCGCAACAGACGCCGGACAAACTGGAGACCAAGGACGACTACATCATCTTCGCTTCCGGCGGCATCTCCGGCACGGTGGAAGTCATCGGCCTGCCCAGTCTGCGCACCATCAAACTGATCCCCGTGGGCGTGGACACCCACGAACCGGTGTTTTCCGGTTCCAACAAGCCCGGCACCAACGGCAGCCCGGACGGCAAGTACGTCTATATCAACGATAAGGGCGACTCGGCCGTGGGCATCATTGACATCTCCACCCAGGAGCTGATCCGCAAAATCAACATACCCGGCCCCTTCGGCCCGCACCACATCGCCGTTACCCCTGACGGCAAGACCCTTTTCGCCACCGGTGAGCTTTCGGGTAAAATGGCCAAGATCGACATCGCCAGCGGCAAGGTGCAGGTCATTGACGTTTCTGACGGTCTGGAATCAGCCCCGGACTATCTGCTGGTTACCCATGACGGCAAGTACTGCCTGGCCACGGACTACTACCGCTCCGGCGTACATGTAATTGATACGGCCAGCTTCAAACGGATCAAGTTCCTCCCCGCCGGTAAAAACCCGCACGGCATAGACCTGACCATGGACGGCAAATACGCCTTTGTCGCCGGCAAGCTTTCCGGCAACATCCCGATCATTGACATCAGCAAGATGGAAGTGGTCAAAGAAATCGACATGACCGTGGCGGTGCCCGGCTTCAACAAAAGCGCCGCCCCCGGCCCCCTGCACACCGTCTTTACCAATGACGGCAAATGGGCCTACACCACCTTGTTCGTGGATAACGCCGTGGGCAAGATCGACATGTCCACCCTGCAGGTGGTCAAAAAGATCCCCGTCCACTATCGTCCCGGACATTTACAGATCACCCCGGACAGCAAATACATAGCCGTATTCAACAAATACTCCACCGGTCTTTTCGCCGGATCCATCTCCAACCAGGACCCGACCAACGTGGAATTGATCGATCTGGCCAAAGACGAGGTCATCGCCCGCGCGCCCACTGTGCCTGAACCGCATAACGCCAAGATTATCAAGGCGGACGCCGTGTTGGGCTACTTGAACGCCAAGCTCCCCGCCGAAGGGCATGCCTCCATGTTCCCCCCGCACCGCGACCCCAATGTGGTGGCCCGGCTGGTTCCTGAGGATAAAGGCACCCCCGGCGTGAAAAAAACCACCGACGGAGTGGTGGAGATACGCCTGCAGGAATTCAGCTACGGCTTCAAGCCGGACAATGTTACGGTCAAAAAAGGCGACAAGGTGCGCGTCATCCTCACCAACATTGATAAAGCCACCGGTCTGACCAACGACCCCGCGCCCGTGCATGGGTTCATCATCAACGAGTATGGTTTGCAGACCAACTGGGGCGTGCCCCAGGGCAAATCGGTCATCTTTGAGTTCGTGGCCGATAAGCCGGGCAAATTCGCCATGTTCTGCTCTTACTTCTGCGGGCCGCTGCACCTTGAGATGCGCGGCTGGTTCATTGTTGAAGGCTAAACTTATAAAATCGCCATATCCGCCGGAGGTTTCACCTCCGGGCGGCTATGGCGGCAAAAAGACGCCCATAGCCCTAGTGAGACCGTCCGCATGAACGCGCGCAAATTAAGCAGCCGCTTATACGGGTTTGGGGGTATGGCTTTTATTGTGTTGCTGGCGCAGAGCATGGCCGGACTTTATCTGGCCATGTTCTACCAGCCTGTGCCGGCGGAGGCGTGGAAGAGCATAGAATTTATTGAAACCGGTCTGCGCGCCGGCGGCTTTGCCCGCTCCCTGCACCGCTGGGGAGCCTTTGTATTGATGCTTTTTCTTTTTTTACATCTGCTGATCGGCATGTGCCGCAGCGCTTTTCGCCCCACCCGCAGCATAAACTGGCTGACCGGTCTGCCCCTGCTGCCCCTTATGGCGGCCCTGGTACTGACTGGCTACCTGCTGCCCTGGGATTTTAGGGCTTACTGGAGCGTCCTGACCATGGGCAATTGGCTGGATAAACTCCCTTTTATGGACGATGCCCTGCGCTGGCTTTTGTTTGAGGATACGCCACAGGGCCTTGTGCCCCTGAGCCGCTGGTTTGTCCTGCATGCGGCCGTCCTGCCCCTTTTGGGCGGGCTGGCGCTGACCCTGCACCTGCGCGCGGCGCGCCGCCGTCT
>JAITGZ010000080.1 GCA_031280335.1 Deltaproteobacteria bacterium
GGGCTTTCCGGGCGGGAATGGGAAGATCCGTCCCAGTCGTCATTTTACACCTCTAAGATCTATAATTAGAGCCATTGCTGTCCGGCCGTTAGCCGGATGGCAATGAATTAGAGCCATTATCCGCGATAACGGCCTACTATATTATACCTTAAAGAAAAAAGCAAGCCCGACACGGATAAAGCTTCTTAAAATAGGCTTTATCCGTTATTAGGGCTATTATAATAGTCTTTAGCGGAGGAACATCAAGGCGCCTTGCCGTTGCGCAAAGGTACGACAGAGGCAAAGCAGCGCCCGGGCAAACATGCCCCTTTGACCCCTTGATGTTCCTCCCCAAAGGATCTATGGGAATTACAGGATAAGCAGGCTGTAGATGGGGATGATCGCAAAGTTCACCGCCACCGGGATCACCAGGGTACACACGCAGACGTCTTTGTATGATTCCCGGTGCGTCAGCCCGCAGATGGCCAGCACGGTAATAACCGCGCCGTTGTGCGGCATACTGTCCAAGCCGCCCGAAGCCAGCGAGGCGATGCGGTGCAATACTTCAGGGTCCAGCCCGATGCGGGCCGCCCACTCCAGGTAACGGGCACCCATGGCCTCCAGGGCTATGGCCATGCCGCCCGAGGCCGAGCCGGTAACGCCGGCCAGCACGTTTACGGTGATGGCCTCGGAAATGAGCGGCGTACCCGGGTCAATGCTCATCAAAAACTCGGAGATATTTTTGAAGCCCGGCAGGGAACTGACCACGCTGCCGTAGCCCACTTCCGTGGCCGTGTTCATAATGGTAAGGAGCGAGCCTATGGCGCCCGCGCTGAGGACATTGGAGACATTGTTCACGGATTTCATGTTCTTGAAGCCGATAATGAGGGCAATGATCACCCCGCAGAAAATGGCGACAATGAGCGCCCATATGGCTGCGGAGTTTTTCATGCTCACGCCCTTGAAAATCTCCTGGGCCGGCGCTTCCCAGGTGGGAATAACCTGGGTCAGGTACAAATTCAGCCCCAGCACGACCACCAGCGGCAGGCAGGCCAGGAATGGATTCATATAGGATTGATCCTGCCCTTCCGGCTCGTTCTTGTGCCCTTCGCCGTAGCCTTCTCCGGCGGCCACGGCCTTACGCTTGCGCCATTCAAGCCATATGGAGCCCAGAACAAACATGGCAAGCCCCGCCGTAATGCCCAGTACCGGGGCGGCAAAGGTATTGGTGCCGAAATAGCGCGTGGGGATGATATTCTGCAGCTGCGGGGTGCCGGGAAAGGCCGTCATGGCAAAGGTGAACATGCCCAGGGTCAGATTGCCGGGAATGAGGCGTTTGGGTATGTTGCCCTCACGGTAGAGATGCACCGCGAAAGGATACACGGCAAAGGCCACCACAAACACGCTGACGCCGCCATAAGAAAGAACGGCCGCGGTCAGGGTAACGGCCAGCATGGCCTTGTCAGGCCCCAGTTTCCTGGCGATGGCATGGGCGATGGACCGCGCCGCGCCCGAAGCCTCCATGACCTTGCCGAAAAGCGCCCCCAGCAGGAAGAGGGGGAAGAAGTTCTTGATGAAGACCACGCCCTTGGCCATGAAAACATCCGTGTATGTGGGCAGTATGGGCCAGCCCGCCGTTATGGCCGCCAGGATGGCGCACAAAGGCGCGAAAACAATAACCGAAAAACCTCGGTAAGCCAGCCAGCAGAGCAGCGCCAGAGAAACAACAATACCTATGACCATATTTCCTCCACAGGTTATCAGGTGATGCGCGGACCTTCTCCACGAGACGCTCTTAAGGAAACACTGATTAATTCGGGGCTCCGCCCCGAACCTCGCTGGGGGGAATAATTCCCCCCAGACCCCCTTACTATTTTTTCAGCCGCTTTGCGGCTGAAAACGTATGCGGGGTGCAGGGGGATCAGCACCCTCAAGAGAATAAATCAGCGTTTCCTTAAAAAATGGTTCTAGAGCCGCAGTCCCATGGGCCGGTCGCGGAAAATACGCGCGTCCATTTCTTTTAGTTCCCCGGATATGACGGGTTTGAACTCCATCTGGGCCAGAATGTCCTTTTCCAGGTTCAACCCCGGCGCGATCTCCGTGAGGACCATGCCTTCCTTGCGCAGGACAAAAACCGCGCGCTCGGTAACAAACATGACCTTCTGCCCCACAGAGGCGGCATACTCACCGCTGAAGGTGATCTGCTCCACCTGGTTCAAAAACTTTTTACTCCGCCCTTCCGCCTCTATGTGGAGCCTGCCGTCGGCCACGCGGGTTTTCAGCCCTCCGGCCGTAAAGGTACCGCAATAAATCACCGCCTTGGCGTTTTGCGAAATGTTGATGAACCCTCCAGGGCCCACAACGCGGCCGCCAAACTTGCTGACGTTGAGGTTGCCGTGCCGATCGGCCTCGGCCAGGCCGAGGTAGGCTATATCCACGCCGCCGCCGTCGTAAAAATCAAATTGATAGCCCTGGTCGATGACGCTGTCCGGGTTGGTGCTTGCGCCTATGGCCAGCCCCCCGGCCGGGATGCCTGATATGACGCCCGATTCCACCGTAAGGGTGATGCTGTCGGCCAGATTTTCCTCCGCGACAATATTCGCCACCCCCTCAGACACGCCTATGCCCAAATTTACCAGGGCTCCGGCGCCAAGCTCCATGGCCGCCCTGCGCGCGCAGATCTTGCGCTCGTTCAGGGGCATCACCGGGAGTGAATCCACCGGCACACGTATTTCGCCGGTAAAGGCCGGGTTATAGTCCGCATTGAGGAAGCTCTGGCAATGGTTGCCGGGCGAGGCGACCACCACATAGTCCACCATAACGCCGGGCAGTTTGACCTGCTGGGCCTTAAGGGTGCCATGCTCCGTAACCCGTTCCACCTGCGCGATAACTATGCCGCCATTATTTTTAACGGTGGAGGCCATGCTGATCTGCTCCAGAAATATGGCCTCCTTTTCCATGCTGATGTTACCCCGCGTATCCGCGGTAGTGCCTCTGACAATGGCCACATCCGGGGCCAGGGCTTTATAAAACAGCCATTCCCTGCCCCCCAGCGTCATAAGCTCCACCACCTCCCCCCGGGTGATGCTGTTGGCCCGGCAGCCTTCCACCCTGGGGTCGGCATAGGTCTTGAGTCCCACATGGGTGAGTACCCCGGGCTTGCCCCCGGCCGAGGCGCGCATGATGTGTACAATCACGCCCTGAGGCACGATGAAGCACTCAATCTTGTTTTCGGCCACAAGTTTGCCCAGTTTGGGCGCCAGTCCGATATGTCCGGCATAGATTTTTGAGACCATTCCCTCATGCCCGAAATGATTCATGCCGCGATCCGCTTTATCCCCTATGCCGGCGCACCAGATCATCCCCAGATTGTTCGGCGCGCCTGAAGCCAGAAAGCGCTCTTCCACCGCCATCAGCACTTCTTCAGGGACGCCAAAGCCGGCAAAACCGCCCACCGCCACCGTGCTGCCGTTTTTGATTAACTCCGCCGCCTCTTTACCTGTTATGAACCGCATTTTTTCGCCTTCCTGTCATAGAGTGTCTTCAATCCTGCTTGCCGCAGTAACCAGGGCCTCACCTTCAATCACCAGCGTGCCGTGCTGGTTTACCCCTGTCATCTTCAGGCGTATTTTGTTTTTTTCCATTTTTTCCACCACTTCGCCTTTGGCGGTGATGGTGTCCCCAAGTTTAACAGGCGCCCTGAAAATACAGGTCTGGGAAAGGTAGAGCGTACCTCTCCCCGGCAGATAACTGCCGAGTACCGTGGAAAAAAAACCGGCCGTCAACATGCCGTGCGCTATGCGCCCCTGCATTTTTTTACCCAGCGCGCTTTCATGCATATATACATCATCCACATGGGCCGCGTTGAAATCGCCGGTAATGCCCGTGTAAGCCTGTACGTCGCTTTCCGTGACGGTTTTGGTAAAAGAGGCATGATCGCCTATATTGATTTCGTCATAGGTAAAACCCTTTCTTACTGTGGCCATGGCGCGCTCCTCCCGTTACAATGGTTACAACAAAACATGCTTGGCAATGACCATGCGCTGTATCTCATTGGTGCCCTCATAAATGCCGACAATCTTGGCGTCACGCATATAACGCTCCACCGGATGCGCTTTGGTGTAACCGATACCGCCGTGGATCTGCACCGCCTTGGTGGTTACATCCATGACCGTCTGGGCCGCGTGCAGCTTGGCCATGGCCGCCTGCATGGAGTAGTCCAGGTGCTGGTCTTTCAGGCGCGCGGCGTTATAAACCAGCAAACGGGAGGCCTCCACCTGCAGGGCCATGTCCGCCAGCATCCATTGGATGCCCTGGTTGGCTGCGATGGGCTTGCCGAACTGAACGCGCAGCCTGGCATACGCAACAGCC
>JAITGZ010000248.1 GCA_031280335.1 Deltaproteobacteria bacterium
GGACAAACCTTTGGCGGATGAAGCCGCCAGACGTATCGCCGCCCCAGCCATCAACCTGTGTGGACGTTTCTCCATCCCGCAGCTCTGCCGTCTGCTCCGCCGCCTGGATCTTCTGATCACCCCCGACACAGGCCCCATGCACATCGCCGCCTGGCTGGGCACGCCCATACTCAACCTTTCCATGGGACCGGTAAACGCATGGGAAACCGCCCCCTTCGCCCCAGGCCACCATGTGCTGCGCCCCCATATGAGCTGCGCCGGCTGCTGGGCTTGCCCGCACCAGGAACCGCCCTGCAAGAGACAAATGAGCGCGGAAAAAACCACCCTGGTCGCTCAAATGCTCCTGGAAAAACAAACCCACCGCCTGGCCGCCCTGGAACTTCAGGGGTTGCGCCTTTTCACCACCTGGCGCGATCCCTTCGGACTATTTGAGCTTAAGCCCCTCGACCACGTTACGCCGCCGCGCCTGCAACGCTCGCTGTACTGGAAGTATTTTTTCGGCCTGCATTTGGGCTACCTGCCCAAAGATGCCCAAAATCGGCTGCGCAGCCAAGCTGACGCCCTGCGCGCCTCTCCCCTCGCCCCCGTTGCCCTCAAGGCCGGGCAAAAACTTCTGCAACGCCTGAACACAGCCCTGCGCGGCCAGGGGAGGGGGGGCATGTCCGCCATATCCAAGGACGACGCTTGGATGGATTCACCCCCCATCTCCCGCCCCTTAAGCAGTTACCTTCAGCTCTTGCTGCGCAACGCCGATTTCAGCCCCGCCGCCCTGCGCCAAGCCCTGGAACTGACCGAGTCCCACCTTGGAGATTTATCCGCATGAAGGAATAAAGACAAAAATATTGGGGAGTGAACCCCAGCGCCTTGCCGTTGTGCAGAGGGACGATATAGATAAAGCAACGCCTGGGCCAACATACCCCTTTCTTATTCCCCCCAGCGGGGTTCGGGGCGGATCCCCGAATTAATCAGTGTTTCCTTAAAGTTAATTTGTTCCAGCGGCTGAAAAAATAGGAAGGGGATAGCTACAAGGTTAAATTTGCTGAGGCTCCTTTTTACGACTTGGCATGTTCATTGAATATAAGTCGGCAAGGAGCGAAAACCATGCAATTTTTTCCCGGAGCCATTGCCGATTTATTTTCAGCCGGGGGCAGAAACCTGCCCGGAAAAAACGCCGTTTTCAGCCCAAAAAACGGATTTTACGGCTCAAACGGCATAAAAGAAGCCCTGCCCGTCTTTGGCGAAATATTCAATAATCTCGCTGAGTTCAACGAGGCAAACACCCCCGGCCCTTCCTTAAGCTTCAGATCCGTGCGCGAAGATCGCTCCAGAATCAAAAGCGCGGATCTGGGCCTTCTTAAAGAAAAACTGGCGGAAAAAGGCGTGGCCGAACCCGCGCTGGATCGTTTTATGGAGCAGCTCGGCGCGCTCTTCTACGCCCCCACAGTGGGCAACATGCTGGGCACGGCCCAAAAACTGGTTGAACGGCAAAGCCCGCCCCTGAACGAACAGGAGACCTTGGTCTTCTCCAGCCTGCTCAGCCGCATGGGCTTTGATCCTAAAGCCGTCGAACTTATGCAGGAGGCAGCTTTTGCCGGGGACGGCAAAAAAATCCTCCAGTCCATACGCGAAGCCCTGGCGAAACACCCGGACAAACTTGCCGGGCAAAAGGACTACGCCCCCGCATCCTTTAAGGCCGTGGCAAGCGCGCCCCAAGGCGATCACCCCTCTACCCTGCCTGTCCGTCCGTACCACGTAGAAACCGTACAAGAACCCGGCGTAAGGCAGGCGCGGATTCTGGCAACGGCCTTTGCTCCGGCCTCCACTTCTGTTCCAGCCGCAAGCCACGCCCGCCAAACAACGCGTAAACATCAAGGTGTCGCCCCGTCTTCGGTCCCTGTTCCAGACACAAGCCCCGCCCCTCAGGCAGCGGGCAAAAATCGCGACTTTATCCCGGATGCCTCCGGTAAATCCACGGCGGCAAGCTTTAACCTGAGCAAAGAAGAAGCGGCCCTGCTTTGCCGCGCCGCTGACCTTTCCGCTGAAAGCGAACAAAAAATTATGCAGGCCTTTGGGTCTGAAAAGACGGAATTGCCCCTGGATCGCGACCTGTTCAGCCAGGTATTCGGCCCGGCCCTGGGAGAAAAAACCCGCCTGCAGACGGAAAACATCCGCCTGAACGAAGCCCTGCCAACGGCCATACGCGATATGTTCGCGCACAAAATGCCGGAGCAAATCCTGCCCAGCGGGGACAATAAAAGCAGCCGCCGGGCCGAACATACGCAAATCATGGCCCGTGAAAAAGCTACCAGTCTGAATGAAGAAACTGAAAAAGGCAAAAACATCCGACATGACGCGCCCGTGAGCAGACGGCGCTCCATAGCCCTGCATCTGAAGGGTGGGGCGGAAGAACCGCCCCCGGCAACATTGAAGCCTTCCGGACGCAATGCCTCCGAAGCGCCGCGCCCTCTGGTTCAGGTGCAACCTCAGCTTCAGCCGCAGAGCCAAAATCAATTGCAGGCCCAGACCCATGTCCAGCTCCAGCTGCAGCAAGCCCAAACCAGCCTAGCGCATGGCAGCGGACGCACGGAACAAGCCGCAAGACCCGCTCCGGTGGAAACTATCGTTCAAGCTGTGCCCACACAGATTTTAAAGCACGCCGAAGCGAACGAAAAAGAAAAATTTGCGCCTATTTTGACGGAAGGACAGGAAAAAGACGTATTTAAGCCGATGTCTGGTCCGGCAGAAGGGCGGCCGCGTGGTAAAGAAGATCAAGAGCATCTTGGCCGCTCCCCGCATAAGGATGAAGCCCCGGAACTTTACGCCGCCCGTCTCGCCTCCAAGGGTCAAAGTAACACCGCCATTGAG
>JAITGZ010000185.1 GCA_031280335.1 Deltaproteobacteria bacterium
AGGCGCATTTGCAATTCGTATTTGGTAATGTGGTCAAGGTCCGCCTCGTTGATCTTGCGTTTCATCTTGTCGCGCAGTTTATTGAGGAGCGGGGCTTTTTGGGTGTGCGTCCTTATTTGCAGGTCTATAAATAATTCAAGATATTCCTCCTCTTTTGCGGGATTTTCATCCATAAGCCGCGACAAGGTTTTGCCTTCGATAAACTCCAGGTAAATGGCCCATTTTCCATCGATTGTTCCAACTTCCGTAATGCGGGGAATGTTTAATCCCGTTTCCTCCATGCGTGCGTGATTCAAAGCTTCATTCAGAATATCAGCCTTGGAATAGTCCGCATTGAACACCTTGACCGCATGGCCGCCCTGGCGGTAAATCGTTTTTGCCGTTCTGACGGCAAGGATATTATCCGTGTTCATCCGCTGCCTCCTTTGTGGTTTTCGGTTCTTCACGCAACGCGCCCGCTTCTTCGCCGTAATAAGCGTTTTTATACATTTGTTTTATCTCGTCCATGAGCGGGTAACGTGGGTTGGCCCCTGTGCATTGGTCGTCAAAGGCTTTCTCGCTCATCTCGTCCAGGCGGGATAGAAATTCCCGCTCGCTGACGCCGTATGCCTTGATATTTTTTTTGATGCCGAGCTTCGTCTTAAGGTCATTCAACGCGGCAAGCAGGCTGTTTAATTTTTCCAAGTCAGTCTTACCGCGCAGGTTCAGATAATCCGCAATCTCCGCGTAGCGCGCGAGCGCGCGCGGGTGGTCGTACTGCGCGAACGCGCCCATTTTGGCGGGGGCTTCGTCGGCGTTGAATTTAATAACCTCTTCCAGCAGCAGCGCGTTGGCGACCCCGTGGGGCAGGTGAAAATACGCGCCCAGCTTGTGTGCCATGGAATGGCATACGCCGAGAAAGGCGTTGGCAAAGGCCATTCCCGCAATGGTCGCGGCGTTGGCCATTTTTTCGCGGGCTTGCGGGTCCGCCGCGCCGCCGGCATAAGCGCGGGGCAGATATTCAAAGATTATTTTCAGCGCTTGCAGGGCCAGCCCATCGGTGTAGTCGGTGGCCAGCATGGAGACGTATGCTTCCAGCGCGTGCGCTGCGGCGTCAATGCCCGCCGCCGCAGTCAGCTCTTTGGGCGCGTTCATCTGCAGATGCGCATCGACAATCGCCATGTCCGGCATCAGCTCATAGTCGGCCAGGGGATATTTCACGCCGGTTTTTTCGTCGGTGATTATGGCAAAGGGCGTTACCTCCGCGCCTGTGCCCGCGGTTGTGGGAATGGCGGCAAAATACGCCTTTGCGCCCATTTTGGGGAAGCTATAGACGCGCTTGCGTATATCCATAAAACGCATGGTCATATCCTCAAAATCGATCTCCGGATGTTCATACAGCGCCCACATGATCTTGGCCGCGTCCATGGCGCTGCCGCCGCCCACGGCTATAATCACATCAGGCGCGAACAGAGTCATCTGCGCCGCTCCGCGCTTTACGCAGTCCAGCGTGGGGTCGGGCTCGACGTCAAAGAACACGGCATGGATAATGCCCAGTTCGTTCAGCTTGCCGGTAACGCCGTCCACGCAGCCGTTCCGGAATAAAAAATTATCCGTTACAATAAAGGCCCTGTGTTTATGCAGCGGGTTTTTCAACTCCTCCAGCGCCACAGGCAGGCAGCCCGGCTTGATGTATATCTTTTCAGGCGTTCTGAACCATAACATGTTTTCCCTTCTTTCCGTAACGGTTTTAATATTGAGCAGATGTTTGACGCCCACATTTTCGGATACGGAGTTTCCCCCCCAGGAACCGCAACCCAAGGTGAGCGAGGGCGGCATTTTAAAGTTGTACAAATCGCCGATCCCGCCGTGGGATGACGGCGTATTGACAACAATTCTGCTGGTTTTCATGCACTCGGCGAACAGATTAAGTTTGTCTCCCCGCGTGGCGGCATCCAGATAAATGGAGGCGGTATGCCCAAGGCCGCCGTTCAGCAGAAGTTGGCGCGCCGTGTCAAGGGCGGCGTTAAAATCAGCGGCGCGGTACATGCCGAGTACCGGCGAAAGTTTTTCGTTGGCAAATTCCTCTCCGGGACCCGCGCAGCTTACCTCGCCGATTAAAATCTTTGTCGCGGCAGGGACGTCAAAGCCGGACATCTCCGCGATCTTATGCGCCGTCTGCCCGACTATTTTGGCGTTAAGCGCGCCGTTTATAAGAATGGTCTTGCGGATTTTATCCGTTTCCTCCCCTTGGAGAAAATAGCACCCGCGTTTCTTGAACTCCGCTTTTACCCGCTCATATACATCGTCAAGCGCCACAACGGCCTGTTCCGAAGCGCAAATCATGCCGTTGTCAAAGGTCTTGGAGAGAATGATCGAGTTGACGGCCAAAATTACATCCGCCGAAGAGTCGATAACGGCGGGCACATTGCCCGGGCCCACGCCCAGCGCCGGTTTGCCGCTGGAATACGCCGCCTTCACCATGCCCGGTCCGCCGGTGGCCAGGGTAAGATCCGCCTCCCGCATCACCATATTGGTCATTTCCAAAGAGGGCGCGTCGATCCAGCCGACAACCCCCGCTGGCGCGCCGGCCTTTACCGCCGCGTCTGAAATTATTTTTGCCGCCGCTATGGTGCAGTCCCTCGCGCGCGGATGCGGGCTGATTATAATCCCGTTGCGCGTTTTGAGGGCGATGAGCGCCTTGAAAATCGTGGTGGAAGTGGGGTTGGTCGTGGGAATGACTGCGGCAACCACCCCGATGGGTTCGGCGATTTTCGTCATGCCGAAGGCCGCGTCCGTTTCAATCACCCCGCAGGTTTTGGTGTCGCGGTAAGCGTTATACACATACTCCGAGGCGTAGTGGTTTTTAATTACCTTGTCCTCCACAATGCCCATGCCCGTTTCCGCCACCGCCATTTTGGCCAGGGCGACGCGCTGCCTGCCTGCGGCCATGGCGGCGGCAAGAAAAATCTTATCCACCCGCTCCTGCGTGAAAGAAGCAAATTCCGCCTGCGCCTTGCGTACGTGTTTAAACAGCTTCGCCAGGTTTTCCGGGCTGTCCGCCAAAAAATCCAGATCAGTCATGCGATGACTCCTTTGTGCTTTTAGCTTCAGCCGTAAAGCGGCCTTTCCGGCTTGCGGCTGAAGAGAACGGCGCGGCACCGGGCACTTCTTCCAATCCATGCCGCCGCAGGCTTAAAACCGCTCCAGTTGTTTGGTCAGCACGGCCAATGAGGCCGCCATATCTTCATGCTTTACGCTGACCCCCTCCGGCAGTGAAAGCTCGCGGGGCGCGAAATTCCAAATGGCGCGGGCCCCTCCTTCCACCAGGGCATTGGCGGCGGCCTGAGCGGCAGAAGCGGGAACGGCGATAATCCCGATTTTGATATGCAGGCGCCGGCACAAATCCGTGATTTTAGACGCGTCCAGAATCTTGACCCCGTTTATCTCACGGCCCACAAGTTCCGGCGCTGTGTCAAAGGCCGCCGTAATGTTCAGGCCGTACTTCTTGAAATTCTCGTACGACAAAAGCGCCTGCCCCAAACGCCCCACGCCCGCCAGCGCGCTGTCCGCCGGGCGGTCGTAACCTAAAAAACGCTCAATATCTCTGGTCAGCTCCGTGCGCGCATAGCCGACCTTGGTCTTGCCGTTCCCGCTGACAGCGGCTAAATCTTTGCGTACCACCACATCATTGATTTTAAGCGCATGGGCGATACGGGTGGCTGAAATGTGCTTGTCGCCGCCCTCCGCCTGGTTCAGAAAATTCAGATACCTCGTGATTCTTTGGTACGCACGTAAGCTGATTGCAGGTCCCGGAACCATGCCCTTCATCCCCGTCAAATAATGATCATTATATCGATATAAAAATATCTAATAAGGCTGTGTCTGTCAAGGACTTGTTTTGATGGTACCATAAATATGTTACATACTTGCTTTGGCCGGGGCATTGCGCTAAGATGCGCCCAAACCGGATCACAGCACAACCAATAGCGAGGTAAGCCATGCATGTGAAGACGATCAGAACCATTGCCTGCCTGGGCACAGGCACCATGGGGCACGGGGTGGCTTTTCTGGCCGCCAAGGCCGGCAACCATGTACGCATGTTCGGACGCTCCGGCCAGAGCATCAAGCGCGGCATGGACAGCATAGACCGGGCCATAAAGCTGTATGAGGACAATGCCCTCATGCCCAGGGGAAGCGGCGCGGAGATCAAGGCTCATATCACCGGATTCACCGGCATAGCCGAGGCGGTGGCCGGCGTGGATATGGTCATGGAGTCCGTATCCGAAGATATGCGGATTAAGCATGAGGTCTATAAAGAGGCGGAAAAGCACTGCCCTGCGGAGGCCATATTGGCCACGGACACCTCCAGCCTGACCCTCAGCGCCATCGCTGCGGTGCTGAAAAAACCGGAACGTTTCTGCGCCGTGCATTTTTTTACCCCGCCCTATCTCATGCCCACAGTGGAGGTCTGCCCCTGCCCCGACACCCTGCCTGCGGTCATCGCAACAGCGGCGGCCTGGGTGGAGGACATCGGCAATGTGCCCATAGTGATGAACAAGGAAGTGCCGGGCTTTCTCATCAACCGCATCCAGTCGGCCTGCGTGCGCGAGGCCCTGTATATAGTGGAACAGGGCTGGGCCTCTCCGGAAACGGTGGACAAGGCCATCTCCTACTGCCTGGGGCGGCGCTACAGCGCCACAGGCCCCGTGGAAAGCGCCGACATGGGCGGCCTGGACATCTTCGACGCCATTCTGGATGAGTTGGGCGATAAATTGTATGCGGGCAAATCCCTGAAACTGCTCAAAGATGCCGTAAAACGCGGTGAACTGGGCCTGAAAAGCGGCAAAGGCATATACGACTGGCCCCCGGAAAGGGTTCAGGAAAGACGCAGCCGCCGCGAACAAGCCCTGATCGAATTCATACGCCGGGACCAGGCGGAGCGGACAACGGCAAAAGGGAAAAAATCTTGAAAATCCACCTGCTCTAAAGGCTTTGGGCTTGTTCAACTGTAACCTTGGAGGTACTCCCATGAAAGCTCTGGTCAGGTTTTTTGTAAATCTCATGCAAAAGTATATGCCGGACGCCTTTCTTTTTGCCGTAACCCTCACCCTGGTGGCTTTTCTGGCCGCCTGGGGACTCACGGATAAAAGCTTCATACAGGTAATCACCGCCTGGGGCGACGGTCTGTGGAACATACTGGCCTTTGCCATGCAGATGATCCTCATAGTGGTCACCGGGCACACCATGGCCACCACTAAGCCGGTGAAGCGCCTGCTCTCCACCCTGGCCGCCCTGCCCAAAAACAATGCCGGGGCGGGCATGCTCTGCGCCTTTGTGGCCGGCATAGCCAGTTTCATCAACTGGGGCTTCGGCCTCATCGTGGCGGCCTTGCTGGCCCGCGAGCTGGCCCGCAAGGTCAAGCGCGTGGACTACGCCTTTGTGGTGGCCGCAGGGTACGGCGGCTTCATTGTCTGGCACGGCGGGCTTTCCGGCTCCATCCCCCTGGCTGTGGCCACCAAGGGGCACCTCATGGAAAAGCTGGTGGGCATAGTGCCCACCACCAGCACCATCTTCAGCCTGCCCAACCTGCTCATCACCGGGCTGATGGTACTGAGCATCCCCCTGCTGCTGAAACTCATCGCCCCCTCCGGCGGCGAAATACGCGAGGTGGACCCGTCCCTGCTCATCGACGCCAAAGACCCCGAAGAACCAAAGCAGAAAACCCCGGCGCAGCGGCTGGAATACTCGCGCATCATCACCCTGCTGCTGGGATCCATGGGCGTCATCTATCTGGCGCGTTATTTTTACATCAACGGTGCCCTCAACCTCTCCCTGAACATAGTGATCTTCGTGTTCATGTGGCTGGGGCTCATCATGCACGGTACGCCCATAGCCTATGTGCGTGCGGTCAGCGAGGCCATCAAGGGCGCGGCGGGCATATCCGTGCAGTTCCCCCTTTACGGCGGCATACAAGGCATCATGGTGGGCACCGGTCTGGGGGCCATGATCACCAACTGGTTCGTGAGCATCTCCAGCGACCTCAGCTTCCCCTTCTTCACCTTTATCGCCAGCGGCTTTTTGAACTTTTTCGTGCCCTCCGGCGGCGGGCACTACGTGGTCATGGGTCCGGTGAACTTCCCGGCGGCCCTGGAATTGGGCGCTTCCGTGCCCAAAGTGGCCATGGCCATCTCCTACGGCGACCAGTGGACCAATATGGTGCAGCCCTTCTGGGCCCTGCCCCTGCTCGGCATCGCCAAACTGGGGGCCAAAGACATCATGGGCTACACCACCGTGGTCATGCTCTGGGCCGGCGTCATCATGGGCATAGGTCTGCTCATACCCTGGTAGGCGGATACAAAACCGCCCTTCGGCGCAACGGTAAGACACCCCAACCCCCGGATGGTAAAAGCCCGCTTTCTCCATTTGACGTTTTTGAGGCGGCTGTGTTAGGTAAGGGGCGGCTTTTGCGGGGTGCGGCGTGAAGAAAAAAGGGTGGAATTTGCAGCGGGGCGGTTTTCTGGACGCAGCGGCCAGGGCTGGCTCCATGGGGTTGCATTTGTTTTCGGGTATGCTGGTGGGCGGCCTTGCGGGTTATTTTTTGGATAAGCGCCTGGGCACGGGGCCCTGGCTGAAGTTTGTCTTTTTTGCGCTGGGTCTGGGCGCGGGGGCACGCAATCTTTATCTGGACGCTAGGCTGCTGCTGAAGGATCAGGAAAAACATGATGCCGGGGAGACTGAAAAAGAGGATTGATCTCTGGCTGTGCGCCAGGGGCTTCACCACAGCGGCGATCCGCGCCGTGATTCTGGCGCAGATCATTTTGCTGGCCGCCTCTTTTCCGGCGGGAATTTTTTTGTTATATTGGGCACGTACGGATTGGTTGCTGTTTTTTTGCGCGGGGGCGGCCCTGTTCAGCCTTAATTTCTGGCTCATGAGCGGTTCGCTCTTGCGGCTTATGTCCGGCGTTCCCGACCCTGCCCGTATGCGGGGACAGTTTTTGAAATTTTTGGGGCGCATAGCGTTGTTGGGTCTGGCCCTGGCTGCGGCCCTGCTGGCCGGGGCCCATCCCACCGCCCTGCTGGCGGGTATTTTCAGCGCCCTGCTGCTGGTGGCTCTGGCGGGCGTGTGGCATTTGGGCGGACAGGCATAGTTTGGCCGGAACCGGCCTGGCCGGATAAAGTGACGGATCAACGCCGCGATGGCGCAAACACGAGGGCAGCGTTTCAAAGTTGATCTGCTCCAGGAGGAAGCGAATATGTCGGCTGAAGGCGCGTTGGTTCATCCGTTGCTGTTGGCGGACAAGCTGGGTCTGGGCAAGGTAACCATCGGGGGCGAGGTGGTGGAGTTCGGGCATGTTTTTTACACCTGGCTGGCCATGGGCATCTTGATTGTTCTGGCCCTGGCGGTGCGCGGACGACTGAGGCTTATCCCCGGCGGGGCGCAGAACGTGCTGGAGGCGGTCATCGGCGGGCTGGAGGATTTCATAGTCTCCAACCTCGGCGAAGGCGGCAGGCGTTTTGTGCCTGTTCTCTGCGGCATTTTCATCTTCATCCTCACCATGAACCTCATGGGGCTGACGCCCGGCCTGGACGCGGCCACGGCCAATATAAACACCACAGCGGCCATGGCCGCCTGTGTCTTTCTATATTACAATCTGGTGGGGCTGCGCCGCTGGGGGCCGGGCTACATCAAGCATTTTATGGGGCCCATGCTGCCTCTGGCCCCGCTGATGCTCCCCCTGGAGATCATCAGCCACTTCGCCCGGCCGCTTTCACTCACCCTGCGCCTTTTTGGCAACATACGGGGCGAGGAGTTGGTGCTGGTCATTTTTTTCAGCCTGGCCCCGCTTTTTTCCACCTTGCCCATTTATTTTCTTTTCGGGCTGGCCAAGAGCCTGCAGGCCTTCATCTTTTTCATGCTCACCCTGATTTATCTCAAGGGTGCCATGGAACACGCCCATTGAGGCGCTCCGCCGTCCCCGCGCCCGGATGGCCCTGACAAGAGGGGAATGGTCTTTCGACCACAATATATAAAAACCGATAAGGAGCATTACATGCGTAAATTTATCACCACCGCCCTGTGTACCCTGACCCTGCTTTCCGTATCCAGTCTGGCCTTTGCCGAGGGTACCTCCTCCCATCTGGACGGCGCAAGCCTGGGTCTGGTCTGCGCCGCCGCGGCCATAGGCATGGCCATAGCCGCCTTCGGCTGCGGCATAGGCCAGGGCCTGGGCCTGCGTGCGGCCTGCGAGGGCACGGCGCGCAACCCCGAAGCGGGCAACAAGATTACCGTAACCCTGATCCTGGGCATGGCCTTTATTGAATCCCTGGCCATCTACGCCCTGGTGGTCAATTTGATCCTGCTTTTCGCCAATCCTTTTGTGCGGCTTTAAGAGCCCGGCAATGGCCGGTGGAGGATTCCCTCCCCCCTGAGTTCGGCCGGTGATTTGTTTTTTCAATTCCTCCGCCGGAGCGCAATTTACAAAAAAAATTGCGCTCCGGCGGTGTATTATAGAGCAATTTCAAAGCGAAATTGTTCTAATTTGAAGAACAGGCGATAGGCACTGTTTTTAACAGTAAAAAAGAAGGAGCGGATCCGCTCCCAGCCTTCTTTATTGAGAGCCTCATTGTGCAGGTTTAAAACGCTTAACTTGTATTCTTTATAAAGAGGCAGGTAATATGATGATGAAATTGACCGGGCCAATGCTCATGTTACTGTTTATATCCATGCTGCTTCCAGGCCGTGCGTTTGGTGAGGAACATACGCCGGAGCAATTTATCAAAAATTTTTACTCCTGGTATATCACAGTGGACGAAGGAAGAGGGCTTGCGCTGAAAAATGATGATATATACCAATATGTGGATGCAGAGACGGTGAAACAAATCAGAAATACATCAATAAGATACGGCGGCGACAGGAGAGATTACTTTATTAAATTAGATGTGGAAAGACATGTAGCTCATTTCTACATATGGTACATATCGGAGTCTTCAAAAGGAAATAGTCCTATTTATGACGATATGATTTATGAATATGTAAACCATTGCGTAGTTAGTCGGCCCTTAAAAACAATTTAATTT
>JAITGZ010000206.1 GCA_031280335.1 Deltaproteobacteria bacterium
GGGGCAACGCCCCTCAAGAGAATAAATCAGCGTTTCCCTGATTTTTCCACTGGGAAAAGGGATATCTGACCAGACTGGCGTTGAAGTAGCGTGGATCTCCCGTTACTTCAACGCCAATCCAGGAAGGTTTGCTTATTTTTTGCGTTTCGCTCTCCAGCTCCACTTCCGCCAGGATCAGACCGGTGTTTTCGCCCAAAAACTCATCCACCTCCCAGATGAGGCCGTCAAAGAGAACTTTGTAGCGTATCTTTTCGATCAGCGGTTTTTCCGCCATACGCTCCAGCAGGGCTTCGGCTTCGGCCAAGGGAATGGGATATTCATATTCTTCATGCACAGGGCCGTCTCCCGCTCCTTTAACGCCCAGAAAGGCACGTTGACCTGCCAGACGCACACGCACGGAGCAGGCCGGGGATATGCCCAGGTACCCCTGACGGTAAAGCTCGCCTTTGGTCATGGCGCGCCACTCTTCACCGCACAGAAGAAACTTTCTTTCTATTTCCATGCTCATATCGGCATCAAGTACCCAGTACAAAAAGTTAAAAAGACACTACCCCAATAAACGCAAGACTTTGACGCTTTCCAGCATAGCTGCCGCAGCATCGGCCCCTTTGTTGCCGCTTTTGCCTCCAGCGCGTTCCATGGCCTGTTCAAGACTGTCCGTGGTCAAAAGGCCAAAACCAACGGGAAGACCGGAATTCAGACTGACCTGGGCCAGTCCTTTGGTAGCCTCGGCGCACACATATTCGAAATGCGGGGTTTCGCCGCGGATGACCGCCCCCAGGGCCACCAGACCGTCATAATGACCGGAGAGGGCCAGCTTATGACAGATCAACGGCAGTTCGAACGCCCCAGGCATGCGCACAATTGTCAAATTTTCATGTTCCGCCCCGTGGCGCAGCAGGTAATCCACCGCCCCACTGACAAGTTTTTCCACCACCAAGTCGTTGAAACGCGCCGCCGCTATGGCGATTTTAAGGCCGCCGGCCTCCAGCTGCCCTTCAATGGTTTTGATATGACGCATATTTTATTCTCCGGATTCAGGTTTTGTGGCTATATGCAGCAGGTGCCCCATCTTTTCCCTCTTGGCGCGCAAATATGCCTCGTTGAATATGGACGGCCCCAACTCCAAGGGCACACGCTCTGTAACCTCCAGGCCGTATCCTTCCAGACCGATAATTTTTTTTGGGTTGTTGGTCAATAAGCGCATTTTGCGCACGCCCAGATCCACCAGCATTTGCGCCCCTATGCCGTAATCACGCAAATCCGCCTTGAACCCCAGTTTAAGGTTGGCCTCCACCGTATCCAGACCCTGATCCTGCAGGGCGTACGCCAAAATTTTGTTGGTCAGACCGATGCCGCGTCCTTCCTGACGCATGTACAAAATGGCCCCACGCCCTTCCTCCGCCACCATACGCATGGCCGCATTCAACTGCCCGCCGCAGTCACAGCGTAAAGATCCCATGGCATCCCCAGTCAGACATTCGCTGTGTACGCGCACCAACACGGGACTTTCACCCGCAAGGTCGCCCATGACCAAGGCCACATTGGGCGAACTTTGCAGATCGTTCTCATAAGCGATGATGTTGAAGTCGCCATAAGGCGTGGGCAGTTTGGCCTGGGCGGCGCGGCGCACGGCCAAAATCCCCGACTGCACCCGATAGCGGATCAAATCTTTGATGGTGGCGATCTTAAGATGATGTTTGGCCGCGAACTCCAGCAGATCCGGCATACGGGCCATTTCGCCGCTGTCCTTCATGATTTCGCAAATTACCGCCGCCGGACGCAGCCCGGCCAGACGGGCCAAATCTACCCCCCCTTCGGTCTGGCCGGCCCGTACCAACACCCCGCCGGGCTGAGCGCGCAGGGGGAACATGTGCCCTGGGCTTACCACATCGCGAGGGGAGGCGTCTTCAGCAATGGCCGCCTGTACAGTACGTGCGCGATCCGCTGCGGAAATGCCTGTACTCACCCCCTGCCGCGCCTCAATGGAGACTGTGAAATTGGTGCCGAAGCCGGATTCGTTGGTCTTGGTCATCAGCGGCAGACGCAATTGATCGCATATCTCCGGAGCCAGGGGCAGGCAAATCAGTCCACGGCCATGCATAGCCATAAAATTGATCGCCTCCGCCGTGGCGAACTGCGCCGCAATGGTCAGGTCCCCTTCATTTTCGCGGTCCTCATCGTCCACCAAAATGATCATCCGTCCGGCGCGTATTTCTTCTATGGCTTCCTCGGCCCGGCATATACTCATATAAACTCCGTTTTTACATTTCATGGAGGGAAAATCCCCCTCCGGTCCGCGCCAGTCCGGCACCCCCGCCCTGGGGCATGACCAGACGCTCCAGGTATTTGGCGATGAGGTCTGTCTCCAGGTTTATTTTGCGGCCCGTTTTCCAGGAACGGATGGTGGTGCATGCCTGGGTGGCCGGGATGATGTTTACTTCAAAATAATCCGGACCGCAGGTATTGACAGTCAGGCTGATCCCATCCAGGCAGACCGATCCCTTGGCGCATATATAACGGGCCTGTTCCAGCGGACAGGACAGGCGGCAGCGCAGGGAAAGCCCGGCCTTGTCCATGCCGGCGATTTCACACAGGGCATCCACATGTCCGCTCACCAGGTGCCCGCCCAAACGGTCGCCCAGACGCAGGGCGCGCTCCAGGTTCACCTCGTCCCCCGGACGTATGCCCTTGAGATTACTGCGTAAGAGAGTTTCAGCCGAGGCATAGGCGGTAAATTCGCCGGGGGCGGCTTTTTCCACCGTCAGACAAACTCCGTTCACCGCTATGCTTTCACCACGGGCGCAATCCGTAAAAGGGGAGGAAGGCTGAATACGCAGGCGGTTTTCATTCCCTGAAGGGGTAACAGCCCTCACCCTGCCCGTATTTTGCACAAGACCGGTAAACATGGCGTTTCGTCCTGTTAGAGCATATTAACTTTGAGATTATACATTTAAATCAGCGTGACATGTAGCGCAGGCATAAATCTGGCCCACGCCTTTCACCGGAAATAAAGCGCAGGTTCAGGGACTGCTCCAGACTCTGCGCTCCGGCTCCGTCAAAGAGCGGCCTGGCCAGGCTGTCACCCAACACACGCGGGGCCATATGCAGCAAAAACTCATCCGCCAAGCCCTGCCGCAGCAAAGACAGCCCCAACCTGCCCCCGCCTTCGCAAAGGACGTAAAAACAATTATATTCCCGGCGCAAGATATCCAGGCACTGCTCCAGGCAAAGACCGCCGGACATGTCATTTTTTTCTTCTTCCAGCCCGTGAATGCGCAGACCCAAACCACGCAGGGCGGTGCCCCGCCCGCCGGCAGCCTCTTTTTTGCCGGTGAAAAATATAGTGCTGCCGGGGCGTTCACGCAAGAGGTAAAAGGATGAATCCGCATCGGGCAAGCGCCCCCCCACCACCACGGCCAGGGGTTGCGCTCCGTCTGACTCATGGCCCAGGCGGGCGGTGAGCTTAGGGTTATCCATATAAAAAGTGTTGCCGCCGATCAACACAGCCTGCACCCGGCTGCGCAGCCAGTGTACATAAGCCAGGCTTTCCGGCGAACTTAATCCGCGTGAGCGGCCATGGCGGTCGGCAATGCGCCCGTCCAGGCTG
Organism: Deltaproteobacteria bacterium; assembly: GCA_031280335.1. Lineage (GTDB taxonomy): Bacteria > Desulfobacterota > Desulfovibrionia > Desulfovibrionales > Desulfovibrionaceae > WRHT01. The sequence continues at coordinate 3,611 of JAITGZ010000206.1, forward strand.
GCGGCCAGCTTAAGCAGAACATAGGGGCGGTGTCCATGCTGAAAAAGCAAAAAATCCGCAATGTTATCCAGGCATTCCTGAGGGGCTGCCCCAAATTCAACCTTTACCCCGGCCTCGGCCAGCCGCCGCGCCCCGCCCGCAGCCACAGGGTTGGGGTCGGGCGCGCCAACGACCACATGCCTGATCCCCGCCTCCAGTACGGCCTCGGCACAGGGCGGAGTATGGCCGTGATGGACGCATGGTTCCAACGTGACCACCAAAGTACAGGTTGAGGGATCAACTCCTTTTTTCCGGGCTTCATCCAGAGCCGCACGCTCGGCGTGTTTTTCGCCGTAAGCCGTGTGCCAGCCCCGGGCCAAAATTTGCCCTTCCCTGACCAGCAAGGCCCCCACCATGGGATTGGGGGCGGTACGGCCAAGGCCATTACGACTGAGGCGCAAGGCTTCCAGCATAAAGCGCCGGCAGGGATGCTCCCGCTCAGGCCGGGCCGCGTGGATTATATGGTGCGGCGACATGGGCGGCCTCCTGCGTGCGGGATGCGATCAGGACATAGGCCGGCATGGAATGCCAGCCTCCCGGAGCATGGCTTCGGCGAAAGGATCAGGGTAGGGTTCGGCGTAATGCACAAGGCTGATGCCGCAGTTGATGATCATCTTGCTGCAGATGGCGCAAGGCTGATTGGTACAGTAAAGTTCAGCCCCCCACAAAGCTATGCCGTGGATGGCCGCCTGGATGATCACATTTTGCTCCGCATGCAGGCCACGGCAAATTTCATGGCGCTCACCGGATTTAATGCCCAGCTCTGCGCGCAGGCATCCCTTGGTGAAGCAGTCGGCCATGCCGGAGGGCGCGCCGTTATAGCCCGTGGCCAGAATGCGCTTGTTCAGCACGGCCACGGCCCCCACCTTGCGGCGAATGCACGTGGAGCGCTCGGCCACCAGGCGGGTGATGCCCATGAAGTACTCAGGCCAGGGGACTCTGCCCCGGCTCATATTTTTACCAGGCATAGAGAGGAAAGGCGCGCGCAAATTTTTCCACTTTGCGGCGCAAGACGGCGAGCCGGGCCTCATTGTGCCTGGAATCCACCGCCTCAATGATCCAGGCGGCGATTCTGCGCATATCGCCTGGCTTCATGCCCCTGGTGGTCAAGGCCGGGGTGCCCAGACGGACGCCGGAAGTGACAAAGGGAGATCTCTTTTCAAAGGGCACCACGTTTTTATTAACCGTAATGCCTGCCTGATCCAGAGCTATTTCGGCCTCTTTGCCCGTCACTTCCATATCACTGAAATCAACCAGCATAAGATGATTGTCCGTGCCGCCGGAAACCAGACTCCAACCTCCATCCGCCAGGGCGGCGGCCAAGGCTTTGGCATTGTCCAACACCTGCTTCTGATATTTTACAAAGTTAGCTTCCAGGGCCTCACCCAGGGCCACAGCCTTGGCGGCGATGACGTGCATGAGCGGCCCTCCTTGAATGCCCGGAAAAATCTGACTGTTCAATGGCTTGGATTTTTCGTCCGCAGCGAGGATCATCCCCCCGCGCGGACCGCGCAGGGTTTTGTGCGTAGTGGTGGTGGTATAGTGGGCATGGGGGATGGGACTGGGGTGGAGATTGGCGGCCACCAGCCCGGCAATGTGGGCCATATCAACCATGAGGGCCGCGCCCACCTCATCGGCGATACGCCTGAAGCGCTCAAAGTCCAGGGTACGGGCGTAGGCGCTGGCTCCGGCCACGATCAGACGCGGCCGCTCCCGGCGGGCCTGCTCCAGCAAAGCGGAATAATCAATGACTCCGCTGCCTCGCTCCACCCCATAAGAGACGAATTTGAAAAATTTGCCGGAAAAATTGGCCGGGCTGCCATGGGTCAAGTGTCCGCCGTGGGCCAGATCCATGCCCAATACCTTATCTCCAGGAGTCAAGGCGGAAAAATACACCGCCATATTGGCCTGACTGCCGGAATGGGGCTGCACATTAACATACTCGGCCTTGAACAGCCGTTGCGCCCGCTCTATGGCCAAGGTTTCCACCTCGTCCACAAATTCGCAGCCGCCGTAATACCTTTTGCCGGGGTAGCCTTCGGCGTACTTGTGCGTCAAAACGCTCCCCTGCGCCTGCCGCACGGCGGCGGAGACAAAATTCTCCGAAGCGATCAATTCCAACGTGCCGGTCTGCCTCTCCATTTCGCGAAGAATCGCCCGCCCCACTTCCAGATCGCGCAAATAAAGCTCATCCATGATCCACTCCTGCCGTTGTTGTAATAATAGGAGACATCGCTCAATCCCCATCCGAAGGTAATGATCCCCCCAGACTCCCTCGACAGCGGTTTGCTTTTTTAAGTTTCCAACAGAGCTAACGCCCG
>JAITGZ010000229.1 GCA_031280335.1 Deltaproteobacteria bacterium
CCGGCCCGCATCGGGCACCGTCCCGGTATTTTCCACCTGTTCCGCCGCGATGAAGATGAGCAGTATCGCGGCGTTTCCGCCCTGTCCGCCGGGGTCAAGCTCTTCCGCAACCTGGGCGACGCCCTGGCCGTGGCTGGCCTGATTAAGTATTACGGCACAGACCAAGCTCCGCAGATTGACGAGCCACTGGACACCTGCACCACGAAACCCCGTTTTGGCGTGACGCTCTCTTGGATTTCCAAGATGCGCGGCACGAATATTGGCCAGATGCCGGACACGCCCCTCCAGACCGTTACCGCCTGCCCGCATTTTGCGGCAGTGTACGCCTTCCTGACCAAGTACTACGGCAAGAGCGATGCCCAGGCGGCGGACGCTCCGCTGCGCACAGTCTGCTCCCGCGAGGACCTTGGTCTGGTGCTGTGCTATGTGGACGGAGAGCCGTATGTCATTGTTGACATCGGCATGCGCATGCTTCAGCCGCGTGAGCAGGCCGGGTGTATGGGCTTTCCCCCGGAGTATATTCTGGAGCGCACGGCCAGCGGCCCCATCAGCAAGGAAGCCCAGAATTTTCTCATCGGCAACGCGGTCTGCCCCGGCATGGCCGAGGCGCTCATCCGGGCCAACTCCATCGAAGACGAAGCCAGGGCCTATGCCGCCCCGTCTGTCTGGCAGGAGACCTTCTGGCCCAGCCGTGAGGCCGCCCAGCGCCGGAGGGTGGCGGTATGACGCCCACACGTCCGGTTATGCGCTACCACGGCGGCAAATGGCGTCTCGCGCCCTGGATTATGGCGCATTTCCCGCCACACGCCATGTATGTTGAGCCATTCGGCTGCGGCGCTGCCGTGCTGCTGCGCAAGCCCCCAAGCCGCCAAGAGATTTACAACGACCTGGACGGCGAGGTGGTGAACGTTTTTCGGGTGCTGCGGGATCCGGCCCAGGCGGAGCGCCTGGCGCGGCTTTTGGCCCTCACGCCGGTGAGGCATCTTTTAGGCAACACATCGGGCAGAAAGGCCGGCACGCATTGGATGGTGTTTATGAAATCCTCTGACGTAGGGGGAGAGAATGACAACCGTTGAAATTGTGATCCCTGAAGGCTTTGACTTTCGTGCCGCATTTGAAAAAGCCATGAAAGAGACTCTTGCGCCTGTCGGCAGACTTGAAATGCTGAAATGCAAACCAAGCCTGACAAGCAAGGAAGTTGAAACACTCTATGGGATTCCTGAAAGCTCACTGAGAACATGGCGTTGCCGGGGGGGCGGTCCCAGGTTTTGCCAGCCCTATGAAAAGGGCGCGGTTCTCTATGAGCATGACGACATCAGGGACTTCATACGCGGAAATCGCATAAAGACTTAGCTATGCAGCATTTCACCGATTATATTGACGGCGATCCGTTTGCTTTTGGGAGAAAGTTTCGCATAGCGTTCCGTCATTCTCGTGGAAGCGTGCCCCATAAGTTCCGCGACTTCACTCAGAAAAACACCTTTTTGCACTAACCAGGACGCGAAGGTATGGCGTAAAGTATGAAAAACAACTTTGTATCTGGCATTTGTCACCCCTTCGTTGAAGCCGCATTCTTTAACGGCTTTCAAAAAGGGTTTTCCGGCTTTGAAAATTTTCCCCGCGGTGCGCGGGGATGGAAAGACAAGATCGGACGCATCGCTCCCCACCATGCGCCCGGCAAGCATCTTCTTTGCCCGGTCGGACAAATACGCCGTATATGTGCCGGGCTTGGCCTCGATCACGTCAATAATGCCGGACACCATATTAACCTGACGGCAGCGAAGTTGCAAAATATCATCCAGGCGCATGCCGGTATGCAGCGACAACAGCGTAATATCATGCCACAGCGGGGATGTGAGGCGAAGTTTTCCCAACAGGGCGGACGCCTCTTCCTGGGTCAGCCAGCGCATACGCGCATTGTCCGTCCGCGGCATTTTTATGGCTGTCGTCGGAACCGGTCCGTGGTAGATGCCCCAGACAAGCGCCTTGCGATACACTCGCCGGATCAGCCCGAGGGTATGCTTGATTGTCTGCGCGGACCGTCCGGATTCCCCAAGCTCCAATTTCATGCGGTCAAGGTCAAGTGCTGTAATGCTGTTCATGGCCCTGTTTTTGAAGCGGGGAAGAACATGCTTTTTCGCAAGGATGACGATATTCGATCTGTCCTTGAGCGTGGGGAGGTGTGTTCTTTCCCATTCTTCCCAGGCGGCCCCGAAAGTGAGGGTGCGGGAAGTCTGGTCAACGGGCGCTCCCACGCGCAATGCCTCCATGCGCTCCTTGCGCTTGCCGACAGCGGTAGCTTGGGAAATACCTTCGGAACGCCAGCCTATTTTTTCCCAAACCTTGCGTCCTCCGCCATCGTTGAAGGTGATGTAAAAACACTCATCCGGCTTGCCGTTGTGCATTTTTACAGCACTGACAAGACAGTACACGCCAGTGTCCTTGGTCCGTGTTCGCTTGCCTTTTTCCTTCATTTTTTGCTACCCTATTGCTACTTTCAGGGTGGATTTTTTACCCTATTGCTACTTTTACGCGCAACAGTTTATACCTCCTCTTCAATATTTTTTCTTTGCTTGTCAATGCTTTTCAACAATAAAGCCAACACATCAACCAAGCTCAACAGTTATACTATCGGCCTTACAAGCCGGTGGCCGCAGGTTCAAATCCTGCACCGCCCACCAAGCAAGAATCTCACCAAGCCCCGCAAGGTCTCAAAAGCCAAGCGGGTCTTAACTTTTCTGGAAATAGACAGTCTCATATCCTCTCACAAAATCTATGGACATTCCACTAAAAGACGGTACGTATGGAGGCGTACAGGCGGCAGCCCCGCTTGTCCCATATTCAAGTCCATAAATTTTGTCTTGCCGGATTGCTTTTTCAGGCGAAATGCCGCACTATTATAACATTCTATGGCGGCGGATAAGGACGGGTGCCCTGTCCGCCGATTTAATTTCAAGCAAACGGAGAGGTTATGAAAAAAAATTTTTTACTTTGCCTGTCCCTGTTGGCGTTTATATGTGGGGGGACATCGGCCTTGGCCGGAAGCGTAAAAATTGGCCTTATGGCACCGCTCACCCTTGCCTACGCCAGTGAAGGCGAGGATATGCGCCGGGTTGTCTCTCTGCTGGCGGATGAAATAAATAAAAATGGCGGCATCAACGGCAACATGATTGAGATAGTAGTCCAGGATGATGGCAGCGACCCCAAGACAGCGGCGCAGGCGGCGCAGCAGCTCGCTACCCTTGGTGTAAGCGCGGTCATCGGCACTTACGGTTCGGCTGTAACCGAAGCCTCGCAGAATATTTATAACCGCAATGGCATGTTGCAGATTGCCACAGGTTCTACGTCGCTTCGTCTTTCTGAAAAGGGCTTTAAGCTTTTTTTCCGTACTTGTCCGCGTGATGACGATCAGGGCAAAGTGGCGGTGAACACCCTGCGCAAAATGGGCTATAAAAAAATAGCCATTTTGCATGACAACACAGCTTATGCCTCTGGTTTGGCAGAAGAAATACGCGATGGTTTGGCCAAGGCCGGGATAACCAGGCTTGCGGCCTACCATGCCCTGCAGCCGGGCGAGCGCGATTACAGCGCCATCCTCACCCGGATCAGAAACGCCAACCCTGATGTTATTTTCTATACCGGCTATTATCCGGAGGCCGGTATGCTGTTGCGCCAGATGCGTGAAATGAAATGGAAGGTACCCATGATCGGCGGTGATGCCACCAACAATGCGGATCTGGTCAAAATAGGCGGAGTTGATGCCGTATCCGGTTTTCATTTCATTTCTCCGCCCATGCCGGGGGATTTGGATTCCCAAACCAACAGGGATTTCATCAATGCCTATCAGGCCAAATACAACTCCATGCCCTCCCTCTGGTCGGTGTTTGCCGGGGACGCCTTGAAGGTGATTGTGGAGGCCATGCGCGCCACAGGTACTGATGCCGTGAAAATGGCCGCGTATCTGCATGACAAGCTTAAGGATTTTGACGGTTTGACCGGTAAAATCTCTTTTGACGCCAAGGGCGACCGGGTGGGCGATCTTTATCGCCTGTACATGGTGGACGCCAAGGGCCAGTTTATTTTACAGCCCAAATAAAAGTCCGCCCCATGTGCGGCGGGCTTAAGCCCGCCGCACGCCTCCCTCTCAAGGATATTCATGATCGAGTTTTTACAGCAGCTTACCAACGGTCTGGCCGTGGGCGGCATCTATGCCCTGATTGCCCTGGGTTACACCATGGTTTACGGAGTGCTTAAACTCATCAATTTCGCGCATGGAGAGCTTTTTACCCTGGGATCTTACCTGGGGATGAGTCTGTTGCTTTCTTTCATCTTGGGAGGTCTGCTCAGCCCTCCTCTGGCCGTGATGCTTGTCATTTTGATGATTATGGGCCTGGTAGGCTTAAGCGGCTTTGTGCTGGAGCGGGCGGCCTACCGCCCCCTGCGCCGGTCCAACCGTCTGGCGGCGGTGGTTTCGGCCCTGGGGGCGTCCATTTTTTTGCAAAACGCGCTTATGCTTGTTTATGGCCCCAAATACCAAGTTTATCCGGACCAAGTCAGAATAACCATGACTTTAAGCTTGTCAGGCCTGGATATCCCCTTGATGCGCCTGCTGCTGTTCATCACCTCAACCCTGCTCATGGTCGCCCTGTACCTGTTCATCCACAAAACCAAGACCGGCACGGCCATACGCGCCGTGGCCACGGATCAGGACGCGGCCAGGCTCATGGGCATTGACGTGAACCGAATCATCTCCCTAGTTTTTATCATCGGTCCTGGCCTGGGCGGAGCGGCCGGGGTGTTTTTGGGGCTTTATTACGGACAAATCCGCTACGACATGGGAGCGCTGTACGGGTTAAAGGCTTTCACCGCCGCCATCATCGGCGGTATCGGCAATATCCCTGGGGCCATGCTGGGCGGTTTTTTGCTGGGGGTGGCCGAGGCCATGGGCGCGGCGTATATCTCCCCCGCCTGGAAGGATGCCTTTGCCTTCATGGTGCTGATTGTTATTCTCATTCTACGCCCTACCGGCCTTCTGGGCGAAAGAACGGCCAATAAGATATGAGTGTCCGCCGTCTGCCCAAAGCGGCGCTCGGCCTGGCTGCTGCGGCACCGGCCCTGACTCTGCCCATCTTGCTCGGCCCCTATTGGACCAACCTGCTCAACGATGTGGGCATTTACGCCATCCTGGGTCTTTCTCTAAATATAATCCTGGGACACTGCGGCCTGTTCCACATGGGGCACTCCGCCTTTTACGCTGTGGGGGCCTATACGGCGGCCATCCTTTCCACCAGATTCGGCTGGCCCATACTTTGGGCTATGCCTTTTTCCGGGCTGCTGGCCGCGCTGTTCGCCCTGGCTGTGGCCAAACCCATCATCCACCTGCGCGGTGACTACCTTTTGGTGGTGACCATCGGCATTGTGGAGATTGTGCGTATCGCCCTGGTCAACAACATCTTCGGTCTCACCGGCGGTTCCAACGGGCTGCTGATTGTTGACCCCATTCGCATTTTCGGCCTGGATCTTTTCAGACCCATACATTTTTATTACCTTATATGGAGCATGGCCGCGATCACCGTGGTTTTGTTCTACTTGCTGCAGAACTCTCGTTTCGGCCGGGCCTTGAACTACATCAAGCAGGATGAGCTGGCCGCCGAAGGTAGCGGCATCGATACAACCCGCTACAAACTCGCCGCCTTTGTGCTTGGGGCGCTATGGGCCGGGATGATCGGGGCGATTTTCGCCGCCAAGATCGAAACCGTTTCGCCCCAGTCTTTTGCCTACAGCGAGTCGGTTCTGTGCTTCGCCATCGTCATCCTGGGGGGCGCGGGGAGCATTCCGGGCGTTCTCTTGGGGGCCTTTTTGATCACCGGCTTGCCGGAGGTTTTTCGCGGGCTGCAAAGCTACCGCCTGTTTTTTTTCGGGGCGGCCATGGTCGTTATGATGATTTTCCGCCCCCAGGGGCTGATCCCGCCGCGCCGCCGCCGCTATGATGTGCGCCCTTATCTTGGCCGCTTTCCCTGCGGCATAGCCGCACATTATGCGGTCCACGCGGTACAGGGGGATGCGGACGGCGGAATGGGTCCGCCTGGAGATGGGGAGAGGGAGGAGTACAGCCTGAAAAAACGGGAGGAGTCCTGATGGGTGCCATCCTCCGCCTGAAAGATTTAAGCAAGCGTTTCGGCGGTCTGGTGGCTGTAAACGAGGTCAGCCTGGAAGTGCCCGACGGCGGCATTATCGGGCTGATCGGACCTAATGGCGCGGGAAAAACCACTGTCTTCAACCTGATCACCGGCAATTACCGTCCGGATGAAGGCGAGGTGTTTTTCGCGGAACAAAAAATCACCGGCCTTATGCCGCATAAAATCGTTGAGTTGGGCATCGCCCGTACCTTTCAGAATATACGTCTGTTTCAGGAAATGAGCGCCTTGGAGAATGTGCTGGCCGGATGCCATTGCCGGATGCGCTCCGGCACGCTGGCCTCCATGCTGCGCCTGCCCGCGCAGAGACGCGAAGAGCGCCAGGCATTGGAAAGGGCAATGAAAGAACTGGCCTTTGTCGGGCTGGAGGCACAATACGACAACTACGCCAAAAATCTTTCTTATGGTAACCAACGTCTGCTGGAAATAGCCCGCGCCCTGGCATCCAGCCCGCGCCTGCTCATTCTGGATGAGCCGGCAGGCGGTATGAACGACCAGGAAACGCAAAGCCTTATAGGACTCATCCGCGCCATAAGCGCTTTGAATATAAGCATACTCCTGATCGAACACGACATGAACCTGGTGATGAAAATATGTGATTCCCTGGTGGTGTTGGAATACGGTTCCGTTATAGCCGAAGGCCCCCCAGCGGAAATCAAAAAGAACCCCAGGGTGATCGAAGCCTACCTGGGCGCGGATGATAAGACAACAGCCCCTGAGTGAATCCGCCGGGGGCTATGTGTCGGATCCGGGGAGCTGCCCCCAAGCAGCCTTTGGAAACCCGTTCAGATTTTTCCGCCGCTAGGCGGCGAGCATCATGGTTTAATGTCGAGGGGGCCCGGGGGGAATCATTCCCCCCGGCCGGGGTTTGGGGCAGCAGCCCCAATAATTATAATCTCTAAGTTAAAATGTTCTAAAAATTCCAGAGAGAGCCATGTATCTTGAACTGCGCGATCTGCACGTCAATTACGGCAAAGTGAAAGCCTTGCACGGTATAAACGTGCGCGTGGACGAAGGTGAGATCATCACCATTCTCGGCGCGAACGGAGCGGGTAAAAGTACCACGCTGATGAGCATAAGCGGTTTGGCGCGTCCTGCTTCCGGGGGTATTTTCTTTAAAAACCGGCCTCTACATGTCCTGCCCAGCCACCGGGTGGTGGATTTGGGCATCTCCCAATCTCCTGAGGGCCGCAGGGTATTTGGTCCCCTTACGGTACTGGAGAATCTGCGTCTGGGGGCTTTTACGCTGAAAGATCCGCAGATTGCCAAGAGAAACCTGGAATGGATTTTTGAACTTTTCCCCCGGCTGGAAGAACGCAAAACGCAGCTGGCCGGCACTCTTTCCGGCGGAGAGCAGCAGATGCTGGCCATAGGCCGGGCACTCATGGCCAGCCCGGAAGTGCTGCTGCTGGACGAACCATCTCTAGGGCTGGCCCCCATACTGGTACGCTCTATTTTCGAGACCATACGTTCCATCAACAAATCCGGAGTTACCATTGTGCTGGTGGAGCAAAATGCCAGGGCCGCGCTCAAGCTGGCCGGTCGGGGCTATGTGCTGGAGGTGGGCCGGGTGGTGATGGAAGACCGTGCGGCCGCGCTGCTGGCTAATCCGGAAGTGCAGAACGCTTATTTGGGCGGTACGGTCTGAGAAAGACGCCGGCCGCTCCGTCCCAGGCCGTTGACTGTGGGCTTGGGTCCCAGGGAACGGGGGATATTCAGCAAAATGCCGCTGCCAGCCATAGGGGGGGAGAAATCCAGGCGGATCATTGCGTAGGCCCCAAGGGGCAAGGGGATGGAGACAAGATTAATCCCCGCCAAACCGTTGCGCCCATGCCAGGTACAAGCCGGCCCCAGCAGATTTGACGCCCAGCGTATGCGGGCCTCGCGCCCGCCGGCGCGTAGCCAGGACTGTATCTCATATGGATGGAAGAGCTGTTTAAAACCCGAACCAGGCTTGGGGCGTAAAAAAAACCGGCTCAGGCCGTGTATGGACCAGGCATTGGGAAAGGCCAGCAACAAGCCATGCGCGGCTAGGCGGCACATCTCGTTCAGCGTCTCCCTGGGGCGGTGGTGCAGGCCGTTAAGACAGACCACGTAATCAAAGGTGCGGTCTTCAAAAGGCAGATGTTCCGGGTGTCCGCAAGTGAAGTCGGCGGTCTGCTTCAGGCGGGCGCGGGCTTTGCTCAGGAGGTTGGGGTCGCGCTCCTGCCCGGTTACATCAAAGCCTGATTGCCAAAAAGACTCCAAAAAACGCCCATCGCCGCAGTAAAGCTCCAATAGCCTATGTCCGCGCCTGGGCCAGCCGGCGATCATCCCGCTGACCAAAACGCTCAAAGCGCGCCAGATGAAAGGCCCGGCCTCACTTTTACGCCCGTGTTCATAGCCGCTGTCTTTCAGATGAATCTCCGTAACGCTCCCACAGGCGTTTCATGCCCGCAGCAGCATGCTCAAGGACATGGCATTTCACATTTGAATTGCCCCAGCTGACGGATACGCCCCCGACACAACCATGCCGTTCAGTGGAGGCCAGGGCCTGTTTACCCAGGCATCGCTTTATCTCTGAACCATCGCTCTGGTCAGCGGAACATACCTCGCTCCGGCCTCAGGCCGAACCCGCCCGCGCGAGCTTTTCGTCGTCCCTTTGGCATCACGGCAGGCACCTTGTACCCTCGGTTGAACGGTGGGGCATTCCAAAAATTAATTGCTCTAGATCTAGACCCAGATCACGCAGTTGCTCTCTCCAGAAAAACCGCACGGCTCATAGCCCTCAGCGTTGCCGTCATTGAACCAGACCTCGCCGTCGCCAAGGTAGCGGAAGAGGTGTTTTTCACCCATGGGCAACTCAATTTCCGTAACAAAAGAGCCGTCTTTCTGTTTTTTCATGGGCATGGCGCTCTCATCCCAGTTGTTAAAACTACCTACCAGACACACAGACTCCAGCTCCTGTTCCGGAACAACGCAAAAGCGGACTTTGCTCACTGCGCGCGATTTGATTGGTTTTTTCGTATAGGACATAGTGACTCCTTTTTGAAGGCATACCGGAGATCATGCAAACAGCGTTTCATGCCTGCGGCATACAGTGGTCGCAGGCAAGCTCCCCATCCTGGTGGAGCATGAAAACGCAACGAACTTTTCCCCATTAATTTAGACTATAACAAATATATTTAAAAGAAAACCTTTTAATGGCAACGTTTGCCATTACAACAATTTTTATAATATAACAATATGAATTTATTAATATTTATATGAAAGAGCTGTGTTTTTTATGGCAATTTCACTTTAAAAAAGCCCTGGTTGACATAGATAATATAGTCGGCCCTTAAAAACAATTTAATTTGTTGAAATATATGGTAAATATTCAATAAATACTGTAACGTTTTTGACAGGAAATGCAGCGATATCTGTAAAAACCCGGTTG
>JAITGZ010000256.1 GCA_031280335.1 Deltaproteobacteria bacterium
CCGGACGATCATTAAGGAGTTCTCACCCATGCGCGGATTATCCATTTTATCCCTCATCATCTTTTGTCTGAGCGCGGGCAGCGCCCTGGCTGCGGAATATAAAATAGGTTTTTTCAACATGGCTGTGGTCATTCGCGACAGCGATGCCTATAAAGCCAAATTGGCTGAATTTCAAAAGGAATTTGACGCGGAAGACAAGCGTCTGCAAAAACAGGGCGGCGATCTGCAAAAAAAAATAAATGATTTTCAAATCCAGCAGCAGGCCCTTTCGCCCAAAGCCAGAGAAGAGCGCGAACTGGACCTTTCGCGTCAAAAGCGGGATCTGGACGACAAAATGGGCATGTATCTGCGTCGGCGCGGTGAGGCGGAAAAACGCGCCCAGGAGGAAATAAACAACGTAATCGTCTATGCGGCATCCGAATACGGCAAGCGCGAAAAATTTTCTTTTGTGCTGGAACAAAACACCGCTGGCGTGGTCTGGATGATGGATTCCCTTGACCTTACCAAACAGGTTCTGGAAGAATCCAATAAAGTCTGGAAGGCCAGACCCAAAGAAGTTTTCGGCCAACAAGGCCAATGAATCGCGGCCAATAAAAATTCGTCGTTATATGTAGTTACCTTTGAAAGGCTCCGGCCGGGGCGTTGTCCCTTTGGGAACCCTTGTTTTCTGCCGCCGTGCGGCTGAAAAAAACTGTTGAGGGGGTTTGGGGGGAATCATTCCCCCCAAATGGGGGTTGGGGCGATAGCCCCAAGATTGGTTTGGGGCGATAGCCCCAGGATTGTTTTGGGACTATCGCCCCAAAACGTATAATCCCGGAATTAATTGCTTTAAGCGTATATCGGCCTGTTAGGAGTTTTACATGCCTGAATTTTCACTGCGGCAGATCGCCCGTAAACTGGGTCTGGAGATGAAGGGTGAGGACATCACCATATGCGGCCTGAACACGCTGGAGGAGGCCGGGCCGGATGAACTGAGCTTTTTGGCCAACCCCAAGTACGCGCATTACCTGCCGGATACCAGGGCGGGGGCGGTCATCCTCCACCCCGGCCATGCGGACAAGGCCCGGCGCGTCTTGATCAGCGAAAATCCCTATCAGGATTTCGGGCGCGCTTTAGCTCTTTTTGCGCGTCCTGAAGGACGTTTTCACGGTCTCAGCCCTTTGGCTTCCATCCATCCGGAGGCCAAGCTGGGCGAAAACTGCACGGTCTATCCCTTTGTCTTCATCGGCCCAGGGGCCGAACTGGGCAAAGACTGCGTGCTTTATCCCGGCGTATATATAGGTGAGGACTGCCGCCTGGGCGATGGCTGCGTACTCTACCCCAATGTCGTACTCATGTCGGCGGTGCGCCTGGGGCAAGGCTGCGTCCTGAATCCGGGGGTGGTGCTGGGCGCTGACGGCTTCGGCTTTACCCGCGCGGGGGGCGGCATCCAAAAAATACCCCAGGCCGGCTATGTCCGCCTGGGCGACCGGGTGGAAATAGGGGCCAACAGCGCGGTGGACCGCGGCGCCTTGGGGCCGACCTGCATCGGCGATGACAGCAAACTGGATAATCTGGTGCAGATCGGGCACAATGTACGCGTGGGCAAGGGCGGCTTGCTGGTGGCCCAGGTGGGCGTGGCCGGCAGCGCGCGCCTTGGGGATAACGTAACCCTGGCCGGGCAGGCGGGCATTGCCGGCCACCTGAGCATAGGCGACAACGCCGTCATCGGCCCCCAAGCCGGAGTGGCCCATGATGTGCCGGAAAACTTCCAGGGCAGCGGCCACCCTTTTATGGACAGTCAAACCTACCTGCGCAGCCAGGTGATTATACCCAAACTGCCTTCATTGTATAAAAGTGTGAAAAAACTGGAAAAAGACATGGAAGATTTAAAAACCGCCCGGCGGGCGGGGCAGGAGTGAGGCATGAGCGGACAAGAAGCGGCCCAGGTGTTTGATCTAAGACGGATTATGGAATTGCTGCCCCATCGTTATCCTTTTTTGCTGGTGGACCGGGTGGTGGAACTGGAGCCGGGCAAATCCGTACGGGCCTATAAAAATGTAACGTTCAACGAGCCTTTTTTTCAGGGGCATTTTCCGGGGCTGCCGGTGATGCCTGGGGTGCTTATTCTGGAGGCCCTGGCCCAGGCCGGGGGCATCATGACCATATCGTCCATGTCCGGAGAAGAAAGGGTGGGCAAGGTTTTTCTCTTCAGCGGCGTGGATAACGCGCGTTTCCGCCGTCCTGTTTACCCTGGCGATCAATTGTACCTGCATTGTACGCTCACCCGCTTCAAGCTGCGCATCTGGAAAATGGGAGCCAAAGCCTACGTGGAAGGCCAACTGGCCGCTGAGGCGGAGCTTAGCGCGGCCATGCTCAATAAAGGAGATTTATAATGGGCGCTGCCATTCATCCCGGCGCGGTGGTCGCCTCTGGGGCCAAACTGGGCGAGGGCGTGGTGGTAGGCCCCTACGCCTGTATTGACGATGAGGTGGAAATAGGCGACGGCACCCGCATTGACGCCTTTGCCACCATCAGGCGCCATACCCGCCTGGGCAGAAACAACCATGTCTTTTCTTACGCCATGGTGGGGGAAGAGCCGCAGGATCTTAAATTTCACGGTGAAGTCTCCCGGTTGGAAATAGGCGACAACAATAAAATCCGTGAATTCGCCACCCTGCATCGGGGTACGGAGGGCGGCGGCGGCCTTACCCGCGTGGGCGATGGCTGCCTGCTCATGGCCTACACCCATGTGGCCCACGACTGCATTTTGGGCTCGCACATCGTCATGTCCAACAACGCCACCCTGGCCGGGCATGTGGAGGTGCAGGATTATGCCATCATCGGCGGGCTTTCGGCCGTACACCAGTTCTGCCGCATCGGGCGCTGCGCCTTTGTGGGCGGCATGAGCGGCATAGGCATGGATGTGCCGCCGTATATGCTGGCGGCGGGCAGCCGGGCCAGTCTGCACGGGGCCAATCTGGTGGGCCTGCGCCGCCTGGCTTTGCCCAAAGAGAATATCGCGGCCATTCGCGCGGCCTTCAGGCTGATCTGGCTTTCAGGAACCCCCAGAAAAGATGCCCTGGAAGAGGCCGCCCTTACTTACGCCGCAGTGCCACAAGTACTGGAGATTGTGGATTTTGTGAAAAACAGCGGCAGCCGGAATGTGCTTTCGGCGGATCGCGAACAGGCGGAAGCATAGCCTGGATCATGCGGCCAAGCTCGCCAAATATTGGCATCATCGCCGGATCGGGGCAGTTCCCCCTGCTCACGGCCCGTGCGGCCAGGGCCGCCGGGTACAGGGTGTTCATCTGCGGCTTTGTCGGGCAGACCAACGCGGATCTCGCCGCTGAGGCGGATGATTTTATCCTGGTTCATCTGGGCCAGTTGGGACGCCTGCTGGATTTTTTCAAAGAATGCGGCGTAACCCGGGTCTGCCTGGCTGGTGCCATAAAAAAGGCCAGGGCCCTGGACATGCGGCCTGACCTGCGCGCGGCGAAAGTGCTGTTCAAACTCCGCAAAAACCACGGCGATGACGCCATTTTGCACACCGTGCTGGAGGAGTTGCAGGCCGAAGGGCTGGAGGTGCGCCAAGCCGCCGACCTCTTGCCCGATCTGCTGGGCCCCGCCGGGGTGTTGACGCGCCAAAAACCGGACGAACAGACCTGGAACTCCATCAGGTACGGCTGGCCCATAGGCAAGGCCCTGGGCGCGCATGACATAGGGCAATGCCTGGTTTTGCTCAAAAATATGGTGGTGGCAGTGGAAGCCCTGGAAGGCACCGATGCCGTGCTGGATC
Source organism: Deltaproteobacteria bacterium (assembly GCA_031280335.1). Taxonomy (GTDB): domain Bacteria; phylum Desulfobacterota; class Desulfovibrionia; order Desulfovibrionales; family Desulfovibrionaceae; genus WRHT01. Next base: position 3,779 of record JAITGZ010000256.1, read on the forward strand.
GCGGCGGGCTGCTGGCCGGGCGCGGCTGCGTGGCTTTGAAAATGCTCAAACCCAAGCAGGACAGGCGGGCGGATCTGCCTTCCATCGGCCTGACCACCATTGAAATCCTGGTCAAACACAACTACGCCTGCCTGGCCTATGAGGCCGGGCGCACCCTCTTTTTTGATCGTGAAAAAAGCGTGTCCCTGGCCGATGAGCATGACTTGGTCATAGTGGGCCTTGCCGCCGAAGATGTGTTCAAAACATGAACATCAGCAAACGCAAGGCTTTTATTCTGCTTTCCATGACCGTTGTCTCCTGGGGGCTTACCTGGGTGGCCGCCAAAATTATTGTGCGTGAAATAACCCCGGTATGGTTTTCGGCCTTTCGCTACCTCATCGTCCTCGGCGTTACCGGCCTGCTGCTCCTGGCCGCCGGGCGCATGACCCTGCCCCGCAAGGGGGATTTACTTGTCATCCTTGTTGTCGGCCTTTTTTCCATGACCTGTTGTTCCGTCTTTATGGCCGCAGGCGTGCAGTTCGTCCCGGTGGGACGTTCCGTGGTGCTGGGCTATACTTCCCCCCTCTGGGTTACGCCCGGAGCCTGGCTTTTTTTGCGCGAACCGCTGCCCAAAAGGCGGCTCATCGGCATCGTCCTGGGCATCATCGGCATCATCATCCTGTGCGACCCTCAGGCCATGCTTGCGGGCCAAGGTTTCGCCCCCCTGGGTTACCTGTTTCTCCTGCTCAATGCCCTTTCCTTCGCTGTGGCCATATTATACATCCGCAAACACACCTGGGTGGCCACTCCCTTTCAAAACCTCTTCTGGCAAGCCCTGCTGGCCTCCATTTTGCTTAATATCATGGCCCTGGTTCTGGAAGGCAGGCCGGATTTCTCCCCCTCGCCCCTGACCGTTCTCGCCCTCCTGCATTGCAGCATACCGGGCGCTGTTCTGGCTTTCTGGGCCATGAATGTGGTTAACTCCTGCCTTCCGGCCACCACCACCTCACTCTGCGTACTGGCTACCCCTGTTTTCGGTATTATCTTCTCCACCATGTTTTTGGGGGAACAGATCGATTTGTCGCTGATCATAGCCGTTTTTTTGATTCTGGGCGGCATCGCCCTGGGCACCATCAAAACCTGACCGCGTCCCAAATAACCATTGTACCGGAAGGATAAAGATATTTCAGGGGCGGTGAAATGATCTCACCCCCCTTGGGCGGGGCCGTTGGGCCCCTCAAATGAGGCTTGGGACGACAGCCCCAAACCCGCGCCGTTGGGGCTGTCGCCCTAAAAATTAAAAGGGTCAAGGCATTCGGCAAAAACCGTCTTGACTTCAGGCGTGGACGCAAGTTAATATTATTTTTTGTTCAAACTCTGCATTTAACTTCCCGATTGTCCGGCCGATTTACCCCGCTAAAAAGACCGCAACCCGGCCTTGAGCCTACGGCTTGCGCCGTTGGGAAGGGAACATAATATTTATCCTCAGGAACAAACGCCATGAGTACGCCCATTTCACGCTTCGGTTTCAATCGTCTTCTCAGCGAACTGGAGCAGTTAAAAAAAGAACGTCCGCTGGTGGCCAAAATCATCCAGGAGGCCAGAGAGGAAGGGGATTTGAGCGAAAACGCCGCCTACGATGCCGCGCGCGAGCGCCAGGGGATGCAGGAGGCCAGGATCAGCTATCTGGAATCGCGCCTGCCCGTGCTGAACGTGGTGGATTTTTCCCGTCTGAACAACGACAAAGCCGCTTACGGGGCCAAGGTGATCCTGCGTGATCAGGATACAGAGGAAGAAAAGGCCTATATTATTCTCGGCCCGGACGAGACCGGTCTGGTCAAGGGGGCCATCTCGGTGGAGTCGCCGGTGGCCCGCGCCCTGCTGGGCAAGGAGGCGGGAGATGAGGTGATTGTGGAGGCGCCCAGGGGCAGAATCTATTATGAGGTTGTGGCCCTGAGCTTTCCCGGCGAGGCTATGTTTGAGCGGGGCATGGAGTAGCGCGGCCTGAGGTTCGCGGCCTTGCGCCGGGGGGATACATTCCCTTTCATTCCCCGATGAGCGGCAGGGCATAACGCTCCACCGGGGCGAAATCGTCATACAGAGGGGGCAGGTCGTTTTCTAAAATAATGCGCCATTCATTGCGCAGCATCTTGCGGGCCAGGGCGAATTCCTCAAGGGCCTGACGCGGGCGTATGGCGC
>JAITGZ010000242.1 GCA_031280335.1 Deltaproteobacteria bacterium
ACCTCAAGACCGGTGCCTGTGGGTATCTTGTAGTCAAGCAAGACCACAGCCGGGCGGAATTCCATAAATTTTTCAAGGCATTCTTCAGCATCAGCCGCAAGTATGCCCTGGTAGCCTTCACGCCGGAGACATTCATTCAGAACAAAGCGCATGTTCTGGTCGTCTTCAAGAATCAGGATACGCGGTTTTTCCATCTTAGCCCGGCCCCAGGTCCGCCCAGGGGGAGTTTCACAGTAAAGGTGGCACCTTCGCCAGGACGCGAAAACACATCTATATGCCCGCCGTGTTCATTGATTATATTTTGCACAATGGAAAGGCCAAGCCCTGTGCCGTTATCCTTGTCCGTGTAAAACGGGTTGAAAATACGCTCCATGGCGTCTCCGGCAATGCCTTTGCCGTTGTCGGAAACCCGTACCGCAAGCACATCGCCCTCCCTGGAAGTGGCCAGACGCACAAAACCATTTTCGGTAATGGCATCCATCGCGTTCAGAGAAAGATTCAGGAAGGCGTGGATAAGCATTTCGCTGTCCCCGGCCAGCGGGGGCAGATCAGGACGCAGATCAAGCAAAAACTCTATACTGGCCCGCCGGCGGTTAATCATGGACAAAAATTTTACCTTATGCATGATGGCGTTAATGTCCACCTCTTCCAGCCTAAGGTAGGTGCTGCCGGAAAAATCCATAAGCTCGCGGGAAAGGTTGTCAAGCCTGTCCACCTCATCCAAAATAATATCAAAATATTTGGCTGTTTTTTCATCCGCGCCGTTATCGGCCTTGATGATTTCCATAAGCGCCTTGATGGTGCCGAGCGGCGTGCGGATCTGGTGCGAGACGCCCAAGGCCAACTGCCCGAGAGCGGCCATCTTGTCCGCCCGCCGTACGAGCTTTTCCATCTTCTTTTTCTCGGTAATATTTTCGGTGAGCATGACCACGCCAAGCTTTTGTCCATCCGGACCGATAATGAGCGAAGAGTGCGCGGTAATGAATATGGTCTCCCCGGCCCGGTTCACCAGTTCAACATCGTCGCTTTTAAAAGCTTTGCCGGTACGGACGACAAAATTATGCGTCTTCATGAAACGCGGGCGCTCATGCTCGGCCAATCCATGAAGAAATGAATTGCCGAGGGCGATTTCCCTTGGATAGGCATACATGATTTCAGCGGCCCGGTTCATGGTGAGGATGGCTCCCTCAATATCCACCGCCAAAATAGCAGTGCCGATGCTCTCCAGGACAATCTCGCTCAACATATGATCAAGCACATTTCCATTGCCCATAAGAAACGCCGCGCTCCGTACAAAATTAAGGAAACATGAAATGCCTCAGTCCCACAAACCTCGCCCACGCAAGAGGGAGACTATTTCCTCCGCTTTTGCCGCCAGAACTTTCTTATCCGGCTTGCCGTTGTTGGTCATGGGGAACACGCCTTCGTCCCATATTTTGATGTATGACGGTCTTTTATACGCCACCAGCCCCTTACAATGCCGCATCAGGTCATCGGCATCCAGGGAAGCGCCCGGTTCAGGCAGTACAAAGGCCAAGACACCCTCATCAAATGTGCTGTGCCGTACCCCCAAGACTTCCGCCAAAGAAACCCCCGGATAACGCATGATATACGCGGATACCTCATCCGGGAACACATTATAACCTTTCGATTTAATTATAAATTTTTTTCTAGCCAGGTAATATACCGCTTTACGCCCACCCGTGTCTTTGAAGTAGCCCATGTCGCCGCTGTACAATATGCCTTCGCTGCTGACTATTTTTTCCTCCGGCATACCGAAATAACCGGAAAAAACCAAAGGGGGATGGTAGCATATCTCCCCTTCATCTCCAAAAGCCTTCTCGGCTCCGGCTCTTCCATCGGGCAGCATGGGTTCCCTTATGCTTATCTCCGCCACGCTTTCGTCGGCTGAACCGACTTGTCCGTGCAGGGTTTCAACGCTTATGGGCATGGGGGTATAGGTGCCTGCCCCACCGCACTCGGTCATGCCCAGACAGGTCCCAAAATGGGGAGCCATTCGGGCGAGCCTGTTTAAAAAGTCGATATCCCCCATTGATCCCGCATAATAAACACAATCAAGGCTGGAAAGATCGAACTTGTCATAGTCCGGCACTGACCACATCATACGGTACATGGTGGGAACAGCGCCTATGAAATTGGCCCGCCGGACTTCCACGGCCTTAAGGGCGCTGACCGGGTGAAACTGATAGAGCAGAACATTCGTGCCGCCGCCCATTATGGTGGTATATACGGTCATGGTGGTGCCGCCCACATGGCTGCAAGGCAGTATGCACAGGCGGATCATCTCCTGCGGCGGCATTGTTGTGGCCCGCATGAAAATATTCATCTGGGCCACAATACATTTATGCCCCAGAAGAGCCGGTTTGGGTTCGCCGGTTGTGCCGGTGGTGAAAATAATCAGCGCGTCATTCCGTTCAGATACGTCATGGCATACTTTATTACGCTTACGCGCGAGATCGCCGTCATCCCGCAAGGAGAGCAGGTTGTTCAAGTCAAATAAAATATCGGCGTCTCGCGTTCCGGGTGCCGCTTCGCCGGTTCCATCCAGGGAGTGAAAGAAAATATGTCTGATATACGGACATTTTTCCGTAACCGCCGCATTCACAGAGTAAAAATTTTTACAATAGGAATCACCCAGCATAATGAAAACAACGGGTCTTATTTTGTCCAGATTGCGCACGGCTTCATGCGGTTTGAGTTTTACGTCGATAGGGCATATGATCGCCCCCATTTTGAAACATGCATACTGAACAGCCAGACACTGCGCCGATTGTTGACCCATTACGGCCACACGATCACCCCCGGCTACCCCCAGCTTAATCAGGGCAAGAGTATATAAATCAACAAGCTCATTCAGCTGCGCATAGGTTGTCTCCAAGCCTGTTTCATGCTGCACAAGGGCGACTTTATCCGGCGTGTTTTTTGCCCAGTGTTCCAGGTAGGCATGCGCCGTGCCCAACTGCGGTATCTTGGCAGATGCGTCCATTATCTCCCCCCTGGATTTTGATTAGGAACAACTACGAAGTCGGGCCAAGTAATGCCTTATAACCAAGCCGAAGGCCGGCCATATATTCCGGCGGTTCAAATTTTTGATGTATTTTTGAGGATGGAACTCTCCTGTCGAAAAACGCACGTTTTTCGGCTTGCTCCCGGCGGCGGCGGCCGCGCCGCCGGGTATTCAACACAGCGGAACGCCGGTTTGAAAGAAAATAATGATTGGCCGCAAATATCTTAAGAAGCCGCCCGTCAAGCTTTGGGCGGCTTCCAAAGATGATTTAAAACGCCTTTGACAGGTTAACAAAGAAGGTGCGGCCTTTGGTGCCGTTTTTCACCTCTGCTTCAAACAGGTAACGGCATTCAATGGACATGCCGCTGGGGGTGTTATAACGAAATTCCGGTCCGAGCGAGTAGGAGCTGTACTTAAGACTGACGGACCCGGGGCCGCTGTCTTTGGTCAACTGCCGGTAAGCGGTGCCCGCGATGCCGAGGGTAACGTTCTTGTTTACACGCTTGCCCAAACCTCCTTCCACGTGGAAGGCCATGCCGGGGAGAATTGCCGCAGTATCCTTTATATGATCTTCAAGACGGGCCACGAAAGAGAAATGCCAATCCTTGGCCTCGGTAAAATAGACCGTCGCTCCGCCGCCGGCAATCCATGACCAGTAACCTTTGCCCGCGCCATGCGCCCCCGTACTGCCTATGGGTATGTAAACGCCCGGGCCGAACACGGCATCCCAGCGCGCCCCATGCCAGGCCAGGTACAAAGGTTGAACCAGGGTATCGCCCAACGAAATATTGTTGTCCCGTCCGCCAGTCATACGGTTGGGGGAAGACATATACTGAACGGGAATGACAATATCTGACAGAGGATCGGCCCCCAGCAGTTTGAAATCATAAACATGGATGAAGCGGGTTGTGAACACAAAGGCATCGGTATCAAGCCCTTTAACGGTTTCTTTCCCGTCATTGCCCCGATAACTGTCGGTACTGTAAAAAGTATTGTACAACTTATAATAGGATCCGGTAGGCGGCATGGTGGCCGCCAGGACGCCGCCGCTCCCCGGGCTGTGATGTCCCTTGGTGGCCAAGGCCGCCCCGCTGCCGGACAAAACAAAAAACACCACTCCTAAAATCATCGAAACAAAACACTTCATAGAACCCCCTTTTGGGTTAGAGTAATTCACGCTTATTGTTCCTCAACACAAAGCCCGCCTGCGGTCAAGCCCCTGCCGCCCGGATAAGCTCAGGCAAGATATCCTTGATTCTGCCCACCAGCCTGTAATCAGCCATCCGCATCGTATTGGCGTTCTCATCCGTATTGATGGAAACTATTCTTCCGGCTTCGCGAATACCCACCATAAACTGTACCTGTCCCGATATACCCATCAGAAGAGCCAAACCCGGCTTGCATTTGCTGCCGGAAAGCCCGATGATCCTGTCTTCAGGCAAAAGCTTGCGGTCAGTGGCCACAGGCTTGGAGCAGCCCAAAGCCCCGCCCCAAACGGCGGACAATTTTTCAGCCACTTTGAGATCATCGGCGTCAACCCCCAGGCCGACGGCCACAATAATTTCAGCCGCCTCAAGATCCACCGCGTCAACAGCGGCGCTCCTGCTTTCCAGCAACTTCAGTCCGGCAGCAACGGCACTGGCGGACGTATCTTCAATACTCCCGCCCGCTCCCTCCGGCGCAGGCTCAAAAGATTTGGGCGACAAAGCTATGACCTGCCTCTCCGTTACCACGCTCTGCGTGGCCAAGGCGGCCCCGCCAAAGGAATTGCGCACGCACTCCATGATTGCGCCGTTCATCTTCAGACTAAGCACGTCGGTAAGACAACCGGCCCCAAGAACATGGGCGAGCCGCCCGGAAAGCTCCTTGCCCCTGCGGTTGGAAGACAAAAGCACAATGGACGCCCCGACCTTTTCCGCCGTTTGGCCCACAGCTGCGGCAACGGAGGCGGCATCAGCCAACCGGATACGCGATTCATTAATTTTATGCACATGCGCCCCGCGCGCGGCCATATCGCCAGCCAGGGCATCATCATTAATGCTCACCGCGTGGACAGTGCCTGCGGCGTCCAGGGATTTGGCCGCACTGACAAGTTCAGCGGCCGAACGGGATTTTTCGCTGTAAATAAGAATACCAGCCATATTTTACCTGCCTATCAGACCTTCAGCCCTGAGTTTTTCAACCAGTTCTCCCGCGCTCTTCACCGTAATACACAGGCGCTCCACCTCCGGCGCAAGGTTGCTGGACGTGGATATTTCCGCCGCAGGCACATCCACTCCCAAATCCGGCACCGTAAAAAGCCGCTTGGGTTTCTTTCCCGCTTTGAGTATCTGCATCACCGAGGGTATGCGGGGCTCATTGATGGCCGCAGTTACCGTTACCACGGCCGGAAGCTCCACTTCCATCACCTCAACGCAGTCTTCCAGGGCGCGGGTAACTTTGACTTTGCCCTCGCTCAATCCAAGGTCAACGGCATAATAGACCTGGGGCAATCCCAAAATACCGGCTGTACGCGCCGCCACCTGACCGGAATAGTTATCGCCGCTGCCTTCGCCGAAAAGAATCAGGCCGTAATCCGGTATCTTCCTGATGAGCGCGGCCAAAAGAACGGCGTTCTGCAGGCTGGTGTTCGCCGCGAATTTGTCATCAACCGCCAGATAAGCCTCATCAGCT
>JAITGZ010000006.1 GCA_031280335.1 Deltaproteobacteria bacterium
GAAGCGGCATGTTCCGCCAGGCGCGGGGAATAGATTTCGATTTTTCCTGAAGGCGTGGCCAGAGGATTGGCCGCTGGATCTTTGCGGAAGGCGGCATAGGCCCCATTGTTTTCCGGAAAGTGTTTTTTATACACGCCCATGGCAAAGGCTTCTTCCAGGGTGGGAGGCAGATCCGGAATCTTCTTGCGCGACTCGGCGTAGAGGTGTTCCAGCCACTGGTATTGTGTGCGGCCTTCGGTAAATTCCCGCTCCACGCCCATCCTTTTGGCGACTTCCGCGCAGATATCGTAAATACCCTTGCTTTCGCCGTAGGGTTCTATGCACTTGTTCCCGAAGACGGCATAGGCGATGTTGCTGTCGCCGTTGACCGACCAGTCCGGTTCTTCCAGGTTGGAGCAGCAGGGCAGCAACAAGTCCGCATAACGGGCGGAGGGGGTGAGGGTGGTGTCAATGACCACTATGGTTTCGCATTTTTTTTCGTCAGCCAGGATGGGGTCCATCTGGTTGATGCCGCCGTGCTGGTTGGTCAGGCAGTTACCGGCGAAATTCCAAAGGAATTTTATGGGCGCAGCCAGTTTGTCGCGGCCGCGTATGTCGCCGTTGGCCGCTGAAAGCCGGGTATGATCGTCAATGGCCTGGAACCAGTTGAAGCAGGACAGGGTGGTGTTCACCGGGTTGGTGAGGGTAGGGAAGGCGGCCATGGGCAGGCCGCGTCCGCCGTTTTCTCTGGCTCCGGTGTTGCCGCCGGGTATGCCCACATTGCCGGTAAGCACGGCCAACATGCCTATGGCGCGTGATATGTTCTCGCCGTTGGCGCCGCGCTGCGGCCCCCAACCCTGGCAGATGAAGCAGGGCTTGGCTGCGGCGATCTCCCTGGCCAGGGTTTCAATGCGTCCGGCCGGGATGCCGGTGACGCGCTCGGCCCAGTGCGGGGTTTTGGCCGTTTTGTCCGGCCCCATGCCCAGAATGTGCGCTTTGTACGAAGAGCCGGCGGGCGCGCCGGCGGGCAGGGAATTCTCATCATACCCCATGCTGTAGGTATTCAGAAAAGCGTGATCCACCAAGTCTTCCCTGATCATGACATAAGCCAGGGCGGAGCATAGGGCCGCGTCCGTGCCCGGACGTATGGGTATCCATTCATCGCCGGCGGTTACCATGGTATCGGAATAGCGGGGGTCAATGACAATGAGCTTGGTGTTATGCGTGAATTTGCCGTACTGCAGGGTTTTGGCCTTGCAGCCGGACATGCGGGTTTCTGAGGGGTTGTTGCCGAAAAATACGGCTAGTTTGCTGTTGGCCATGTCGGACAGGGCGTTGCCGTCCACCCAGCCGCCGCCGAAAAGGTAGGGCATGCCAACGGTTATTTGGCAGGTGGAGTAGTCCGACCAGTGCCGCAGGTATCCGCCCAGGGTATTCATAAGGCGGGCTATGGGGGTGGAGGCCGGTGGCCAGCTTTTGCCCAGGGTGCTGCCCAGGGCGCCTGTGCCGTAATTGAGATAAACGGCTTCGTTGCCGTATTTTTCCAGGGTGTTTTTCAGGCGTTCCGCCAGTTCATTCATGGCCTGATCCCAGGTGATGCGCTCGAACTTTGCCGGGTATTCACCCCGGCGTCCCACGCGGCGCATGGGATAGGCGATTCTTTCAGCCGCATAGATGCGCTGGCGCATGGCCCGCCCGCGCGGGCAGGCGCGTAACTGGTGCAGGCCGTAGCCGTCGTCGCCGGTGTTGTCTGTGTCAATGCGGGTCATTTTGCCGCCCCGGACATGAACGCGCAGGGCGCAACGACTGCCGCAGTTGAGGTTGCAGGAATTCCAGATGATTTTTTCTTCCCCCTCTCCGCTGGGTTGAGCTATGGCCTCACCTGGGTTGAATACCTCTATGGAGATGGGGAATAAGGATGAGGCCAGAATAACCGAGGCACCTTTCAGTACATCGCGGCGGGTCAGGGGGGCGTCCTTAAGGGACGCCTGCGTTTTTTTCTCTAAGTCTATTTTTTTAGTCATGACGCCTCCAGAAAATTTGCTTTTCCGTAAACGGAAATAAAAAAAACCGTGCAATAATTTCTAATGGGTATTTATATCAAAACAGCTATGTTTTTTAAAGTGGGTGGACTATGTTTAAATTAACATACCGGGCTGGTTGAATTATCGAAACGCTTAAAAGTCTCTCCCCCATATTGACTGGGTGAAGATTTTGGGATATAGTCCATCCCACAGTTCCTCAGAAAACGGTTTATTCAATGCCTCCCTTGAACAGTAATTTTGATTAAGACTTTGGTTTATATTGCTGAGAGTGCCCCACGTTTGTAATTTGGGAGAACTCCGGTTGCAACCGGTAACTTCATATTCCATCAACGTCTTACCAAGGAGTTTACCATGTCTTACGAAAACCTGTTGTTTGAGGTCTCTGATAAGATTGCCGTCATTACCATGAACAGGCCTAAGGCTTTGAACGCCTTGAATGATCCCCTGCTCAGCGAACTGGATAAGGCTTTGAGCGAGGTTGAAGGCAACGCCGGCATCAAGGGTGCCATCATAACCGGCGCGGGAAAGGCCTTTGTGGCCGGGGCGGACATAAGCCAGATGGCTTCATATAATCCCGAACAGGCCCGTGCGTATATGGCTTTCGCCCAGAAGGTCTTCAACCGCATTGAAAACATCGAGAAGCCCATTATGGCGGCGGTGAACGGCTACGCCTTGGGCGGAGGCAATGAGCTGTGCATGGCCTGTGATTTCCGTTATGCCGCCGAAAACGCTGTTTTCGGACAGCCCGAGGTGAACCTGGGCATAATACCCGGCTTTGGCGGCAGCCAGCGTCTGCCTCGCCTGGTCAACCCCGGCATAGCCAAAGAGATACTGCTCTCCGGCCGTAACGTAAAGGCGGACGAGGCCCTGCGCATAGGTCTGGTGAGCAAGGTCTGCGCGCCCGAGGCGCTCATGGACGAAGCCAAAAAGATCATGTCCACCATCGTATCCAAGCCGGCCCACGCCCTGCGTTACGGCAAGGTGGCCGTGAACCGCGGCATGGACACAGACCTGTACAAGGCCTTGGAGTTGGAAATAAATCTCATTTCCCTTTGCTTTGCCAATGATGACCAGAAAGAGGGCATGAAGGCGTTCTTGGAAAAGCGCCCGGCCAATTTCAAGAGTTAGGTGTTTAATCCTTTTTAGTTATGGTGTACGCCGTATTCGCGTACGGCGGATTTGCTCATGCTTAAAGAGTACCTAACGGTGCCTCACTTTACAAAGGAGTTTGTAAATGGTCATTGGAATTGTGCTTTCTCTGCTCTTGCTGACTTTCATAGCTTACCGGGGGTTGTCCGTCATTCTCTTCGCCCCGGTGTGCGCGCTGCTGGCGGCCGTAACAGCCGGTTGGCCGCTTTTGCCTTCTTATACGGAAATTTTTATGACCCGCGGGGTTATTTACGTCAAAAATTTCTTTCCCATATTCCTGCTGGGAGCGGTTTTTGGCAAGGTAATGGAAGAAAGCGGCTGCGCCCGATCCATCGCCAAGCTTTTCGCTGACAAATTAGGCTCCAAGCACGCCACTGTGGCCGTGGCCCTGACCACAGCCGTGCTTACTTACGGCGGCGTCAGTATGTTCGTGGCACCTTTTGCCGTTTATCCTTTCGCTTATGCCCTTTTCAAAGACGCGGGCATTCCCCGCCGCCTTATTCCGGGCTCCATCTGCATAGGCACTTTTACCTTCGCCATGACCTGTATGCCCGGCTCTCCGCAGATACAGAACATGATCCCGGCCACTTACTTTGGTACCACCCTCTTCTCCGCCCCTCTTTTCGGTATGGTGGGCACTTTTATACTGGCCAGCGCCAGTCTCTGGTGGATCAGCTGGCGGCAAAAGACCCTTATGGCCCGCGGTGAGGGTTTTGGAGAACTGGATCTGCGTTCCACCACCAACTTTGATGATGGCGTGGAACTGCCCAACCCGTGGCTGGCCATGGTGCCCTGTCTTATAGTGCTGTTGGGCAACATCTCTCTGACCTTGATCATACGCGGCAACGATCTGCTTGGCCTGTCCGGCTGGGATCAGTCCATCATGGGCTTGCAGCAAATCGCCGCCCAGCCCCTGGCCTCCAAGAGGATCCCCGATGCCAACTGGGCGTTGCTCATTTCCCTGGTTATAGCCATTATTGTGGCCATAATCATCAGCCACAAGCCCTTCCGGGCGCGCGGCAACCTGAAGGCAACCCTGAACGCCGGTGCCTTAGGCTCGCTTTTGGCCATCATGAACACGGCCTCCGAAGTTGGTTACGGCAACGTGGTCAGTTCTCTGCCTGGTTTTACCTCCGTTAAGGAATTTCTCATGGGTATTGACTTCGGCGGCAGCCCTCTGATGTCCGAATTCATCACAGTCAACGTGCTTGCCGGCATCACCGGTTCCGCTTCCGGCGGTATGAGCATAGCTTTGGAAGCCATGGGTAAGACCTTTCTGGAATGGGGCGCGACAGCAGGCATAGGGCCTGAACTGCTGCACCGTGTGGCGGCCATGGCTTCCGGCGGTCTGGATTCTCTGCCGCACAACGGTGCCATTATTACACTCATGGCCATTACCGGCATGACGCATAAGGAATCTTATCCCGACTGCGGCATGGTATCTGTGGTTATGCCCATATGCGTAACCTTTATTTTGGTGATTGTCTGGACTATGCTGGGTTTGAACTAAACACATCATTACTGTCTTTGTAATTTCCTAAAAAAGCCCTGGGCGCGTTTGCCGCGCCCAGGGCTTTAGATGTAAGGACGGGGCGCGGGCTGCGGATTTTCCAGAGGAAAGCGCCCGCAGGTGAATTTAGCCCCTTCCGGACAATAACCAAGGCGCT
>JAITGZ010000051.1 GCA_031280335.1 Deltaproteobacteria bacterium
CATGAGGGCGTCCCACAGTTTTCTGGCCTGCAGTACTTCGCGGGTGTAGCGGCCGGCGGGCACGGAATCCGGATTGCCCACAGCGATTTTGGCATAGGCGGCTTGGGTCAGATCTTCAGCCTTGGCCGCCTTGCCGGTGGAGGCGGCCGGCACAATCAGCACCAGGCCGTTGCGGGCGAAATCCCGGCGGCTGGAGGCAAGAAGCAGCTTTTTTTCCGCCGCCTTGTCCATGGTGGCCTGGTCGGCCGAGGCAAAGACGTCAACGGGCGCGCCGCTTTCAATCTGGGCCAGCAGGGCGTTGGAAGAGGCGAAATTGGTAACGATTTTGATGCCGGGGTTGCCGCGCTCAAAGGTTTCCTTCACTTCCGTAAAGGCGTTGGTCAGGCTGGCCGCTGCCGAAACGGCCACTTCAGCGGCGGCGGCCCGGGCCAGAGGCATGGCCAGGCAGACAAGAAGAACCAGGGATGAGAAAATAGCTTTCATAAATATATTCTCCTTTTGAAATTTATGAATTATACGGATATGCCTGCGGGGGAGTAGAAGGCAAGGCTGTCACCTTTTGGACGCAAACGTGACCTGGATGAGTTTGACCTTGAGAGGAGGGACTGGATGAAGGCGCAGCTTGCCTCTTTTCTGGATCGGGCCAATGCGGATGAATTGACCTTATTGCTTTATGAGACGGAAAAAAGACTTTTGCGTCTTGGGCGCAACGAGCTTTCAGACGCCCCGAGGCAAGAAAAACCGTCTGAAGAAGGTGAAGGCCCGCCTCAGCTGGATGCTGAAGCCCTGGAACGCCTTGATTCGGCCTACGCGGCATGGATGAATGAAGCCGCCGCCCCGGGGCGGCGCAGATCGCGCGGCCGCATCTGGCTGGCCTTTGCGCTTATCCGTTACGGAGCGCTGCGCTTGAACGAACTTTTCGCCTTGGATGACCGCCGTGATATCGACTGCCCCCGCAATCTGCTGCGCGTGGGCGGGCCTTATGCCCGCACGGTGCAGATGCCGGCGGAGCTGATGCGTCAAATCGCCTCTTTGCTGGATGATCCCGCTTTTTACAGTCTGCGCGGCGAAATTCTGCGTATTGACCCCGGCTACCTGCGGCGCAAATTTTATGAACTGGCCGCGCGCTGCGCCTTGCCGGGAGAAGTCTCAAACCCGCGCGCCCTGCGCCAGGCGCGCGGAATGGAGCTGTTGAACGGCGGCGTACCTCTCAAGGCGGTATGGAGTTTCATGGGCCGGCGCGTCCGTGGATGGACCGATGGGTCTGTGGAACCGCAGACGGAAATCGCGCAGCGTATTGTGCGGCAATATCTGAACAGGGAGTTAAAAATGAAAACCAGCGCCAGAAACGTTTTTGTCGGCAAAATCACCCGCATTGTACGGGATAGCCTTTTGGCGGAAGTGGAGTTCGCCACCCTTTCCGGCCTCAAACTCACGGCGGTGATCACCGGCGAAAGCCTGGACAGCCTCGGCTTGGCCGAAGGCCGGCCGGTTACGGGTATGGTCAAGGCCCCCTGGGTCATTCTGGCCGAGGCGGAAGACAATCTCAAGGTCAGCGCCCGCAACCGCTTCAGCGGTCAGGTTTCTGAGCTGAAACACTCGGAGATCGCTGCGGAGGCCCTGATCACCCTGCGCGACGGCAGCCAGGTCTGCGCCCTGATCACCAAAGACAGCGCGCAAAACCTTAAATTGGCCCCAGGCCGCGAAATAATGGTCATGTTCAAGGCTTTTTCCGTGATCCTGAGTACGGAATAGGGCAATTTCAGAGTTAAATCGCCCTGGTTTCCGGAGGCCGGAGCAATTTCAAAGCGAAATTGCTCTATATACCGCACAACATCTTCAAATTGGCCGCAAAAAAGACTTATGCCGTTAAGGCATAAGTCTTTTTTTAACTTGGAGCGGGAAACGGGATTACAATCGCGTCCTTTTTCAGGATATAGGAGATAATGTTGGCGTCCAGAGCGAATATGCTCATAACTCCAACTCGCGCGTTATATTGACCCGCTTGCTGAGAATTTCGTCAAACTCAGGCGGCAGGGGCTCGCAGTGGTAAAGCGTTGCGCTGGGCGAAGAATATAGTGGGCTGAGGGATGGCAAAAGGCCGGGAAACGCCACAGACTGCATGAGGGGCGAGTCAGGCAAAAGGTTGGGGGGGCTATTGGCAGCATAAGGGAGCGTCATCGGTACACGGCAAGAAGTTCTGGGGCGGCGGTTCTGTTGTCACCGTTGCAGCTTATGAAACGTTGTACGTTGAACAATTTTACCTCTGCTGCGGCATACAGATTGCGTGTGATATCAGTATCATGATTGCTCAAAATAACAGGGATACCTCTTCGGTATGCTGCTTCTGAAAGCGCTGCAAGGTCTTGCTGATCCTTGATGCTGAATTCATTTCCTGCGTAGGTGGTAAAGCTTGCTGTTTCAGACAGGGGTACATATGGCGGGTCACAATAAACGACATCGTTCTTTTCGAGTCGAGAGAAAACAGCGCGAAAATCACAACATTCAAAAACAGTTACAGTTTGCTGTGTCTTTGCATAAAAATCATACAATTCCTTCAAAGGGAAATATGGTGCTTTATATTTTCCGAAGGGAACATTGAATCCGCCCTTTGAGTTATACCGAATCAAGCCGTTAAACGAATGGCGATTAAGATAGAGCAATAAAGCGCCGCGCTTGTGTGGGGCGTGACTATTATTAAACTCTTCCCGAAGTTCAAGGTAGCGATCTTTTGTGTTGTTATATGGTGTAAAGAAACTTTTACAATACAGGATGAATTCTTCACCTTCATGCTGAATGTGCTGATATAGATAAATTAAATCTGCGTTAATATCGCATACCAAGGCACTCTCTGCCTTTGCATTAAGGTAAACGGCACACGAACCAGCAAAAGGCTCTACAAAGCGCGGCCTGGCCGGCAGTTCGCTCAAGATTTTATCTATGATGCGATACTTACCGCCTGCCCATTTCAAAAATGGCTTTTTTTGCACGAAATCTCCAGATGTTGTTCATCCAGATAGTCGGCCTATTCCTGCATCATACGCCGCCGCTCCGGTAAACACCAGGCGCGGTTGTAAATACCGCTGAGTACTCAACGGCACAAGGTGGTCAAGACGCATTTTCATGCGTTTAGCCGGAATACGCCAGAGCTTTTCAGCAAGGTCGATTTCCGGCCATTCGCCCAAGCGCGCTTCGCCGGGACGCAGAAAGGTCAGCGCCGGAAGCTGCAAACCACACCTGGTGACAAAGTGGCCTGTGTAGCCGTCTATGGCCCGTAACGGGCCGCCTGCTTCCTCAGGTGCTGTCTATGGATTTTTTGAGCCGAGCCCGGACAATCTATTTCCTTTTTTTCCTTGCCAGGAAAGGATTTTTAGACCGTGCCGGACCCGGCTGTTTTAAAATTCTGGAGCGGGAAACGGGATTCGAACCCGCAACTTTCAGCTTGGGAAGCTGACGCTCTACCGTTGAACTATTCCCGCGTTTTGCCGCCGCACCATGCCTGATGCCGGGGCGTTTGTCAAGGCCGCTGCCGGATTAATCCGCCCTGGATTTGGCCGCCTGCGCCACCAGCCTTTCACCAGCCGGAGTGTGCAGCACCTCGCGCAGTATGCCCACCACCTGCTGGTCATAGCTGCCATGCTCCGCTTCCATGATGGAGAGTACTTTATCCACCTCCATGGCCGGACGGTAAGAGCGTGGCCTGGCCATGGCGGCAAAGGCGTTGGCCACAGCCAGCACCCGGGCGTGGATGCCTATGGCGTCGCCTTTAAGTCCCTTGGGGTAGCCCTGGCCGTCCGGCCTTTCGTTCATCTGGGCGATCACCGCCAACACGGGCAGATCGAATTCTATTTTCTCCAATGCCTTGATGGTATGCTCCACGTGCTGTTCCATGAGCTTTTTTTCTTCCGGGGTCAAAGCGCCCGGCTTGGTCAGCACTTCACGCGGCACAAACATCTTGCCGATCTGCGAAAGATTGGCTGCGGTCTCAATGGTGATCACCTCTTTGTCCGAAAGGTGCAGGGCCGTGCTGAGGAGCTTGGCCACCTCGGCCATGATGCGCGAATGCCCGCCCAGAAAGGGGTCGGCCTGTTCAATGGTGCGCACCAGGGCGTCAATGGTCTGCTGCACCACGCGCCGGCTGCGCTCTTCGGTTTCCACCAGCTTGGTCACATCCCGGTAAACGGAAACAATGCCGGTTACGCTCTGGTCCTCGCCCTTGCGCAGAGGCGCTTTGGAAATCTGAAAATGATGGCGTTTGGATTGCAGCCAGATGACCTCGCTGGAGGTTACGCTTTCGCCGGTCATGATCACGCGCTGATCCACGCTGTTCATACGCTTGGCCGTATCAAAACCGCAGACTGCGGCCATGTCCAGGCCGGGGATACTGAGGATGTCCCGGGCGAAGGCATCGGCAAAGGCCTGGTTCACATAGATGAAAATCCCTTGGGTGTTGGTCAGGGAGATGGGTTCGGCAATGGTGCCGTTGATGCTGTCCAAAAGTTCCTTTTGTTCGTCCAAAAGCGCGAACAGTTCCTGGATCTTGGCCAGAGAACGCGCTCTTTCCACGCTCAACGACCAGCGCCAGATGGCGCTGAGCAGCAGAATCAGCACCAGCGAAGCCAGACCGGCCAGTTCGTAAAGGCCGCGTATGCTGTTATCCAACGCGCCTCTGGACTGGTTGTAATCCAGCTCCAAAAACACCCACCAGTCCAGTTCCGTTGCCTTGAGTCCCTGGGAATAAACCTTTCTGCCGCCGGTAATGGAGTCGCGCAAGGCAAAGGCTATGCCGTTATCCGGCCCCAGGCTCACCGGGGGCAGATCGCGCAGGCGGTCTTCATGGTAAAGCACCTGCTGCCATGTGTCATTTTCACGCTGCAGCAAAATGGCGGCGTATCCCTGGGCGGCGTACCCTTCCAGATTGAGCAGATCGCTCATTTTACCCTTGATGGGCAGGGTCAGATAAAGCACTGAAACCACATTGACCGCGCTGTCGTCGCTTTTACCCGGTGCAGGAATGGGCAGGTAAATTTCCAGTACCAGCCCCTCTTGCGCCCGTCCCGGTCTGGCCGGGCCGAACTGTGTACGTCCCGTACGCGCGGCGGCATGCACCAGATTTTTCTGGCGGTTGTTGAAGTCCGGATAAGATTGTTCCGTTTTCAGATAGGCGTCGCCCCTGATATTCAGCATGGTACCGAAAGAAAACTCGGAATAAGATATAAGCTGCTGCAAGGTGTGCTGCACAAACTGAATGTCGGCCAAATCCCCCCGCTGCTTCTGGCTTAAGTCTTCGAACCTGCTGCCCATGAGTACAGGTATGGAAGAGGCCTGATCTTCCATGTGCGCCGCAAAGCCCTTGATTTGCTCGGAACTGATAAAGCTCACCGCCGGCTCTACGACAGAAGCGAACAATTTGCTCATATTGGCAATGCGGCTGAAGATCAGTTCGTTTATTTCCTTTTGGGCGGACTCCTCAAACTGCTCCACCTGGATGCGTCCATAGTGCCAGGCGCCGGCGAAAAGCCCGGCCACAGTGAGCAAAACCAACACCGCAAACACCCGGAACAGATTCTTCCTGCCGCCGCCGAAATTCTTGAGATTATCGGATTGCCGCGCTGTATTTGACATAACGCCTCTTTTTTTCCAACCCCGGCACGTTTCGCGTACACACGCCCGCAGCCGGGGGCAAAGTTTTACAGATTATATATAATCGCGGCCCATATTACAAGCCGCTCGTAAACGGGACGCTCCGGCGCAAAGCCGCTTTACCGTCTTATCGGCCGCCGCGCGTTTTTGATAAAGGCTCATCTGCTGGG
>JAITGZ010000064.1 GCA_031280335.1 Deltaproteobacteria bacterium
CTTTATGGTCATGGTGCCGTGGGATGAACCGCCGCCGTCTTCCCTGGAACTGTGGATGCTCACATATTTCTCCCCCTTGCCGTCTTGCAATAGCTGCATGGCCACCACAACGCCGTCCCGGCGCGTGAAGATCTCGGTTTGGCCCACGGGTGTTTTGCCGTTCTCCACAGAGGCCAGCATCGCGGCGGTATTTTCCGCTGTGGAGACCGGAGGCGGAAACCCCTTGGAGGGAGAACCGTTTTTAATATGGACTGATTCCGCCGTCTCCGTATGTGCCGCTATTCTTGTCGCCATGCTTAACGATGATGTATCGGACACGGTTTTCTCCTTGTTGAAATATTCAGGCCGGCCGCCGCGCTTTACGGCTGTATCAAATGTAAAGCGCGGTGCCCGGTTACAGGGATACGCCCCGCCCTCTGCGGGCGGCGGAGGATCCTTTGGCCTCGCCCCCCCCGCTTGCGGGGGCGGACCTCTCCCGCGCCAGACGCTCCATTTCCGGTTTGGCGGCTTCCATGCGCGCGTGTATGCCCGCAAGACGTTCTTGATACTCCGGCGGGATCGGGGCGTTCGGATCGCGTATGTCCACTCCCTTGCGGGAGAGTTCCGACATGATGTCCAGACTTTCGAACAGGCAGGCCCGGCTATCTTCAAAGGCGGCCAGGGCGGGGCCGTGCAGATCTTCCGGCGTTGCCTGCTCATTCAGGTGTATAAATTGCTCGCTCATTTTTTCTCCCGTGCCGGCATTATTGAATGCCGGTCATGTTTTAGTTTATCAGCGCATCGTGCCATTTCATCACTGCCGTATTCATTTATTCAGTCATCAAAAATGTGCGGTATCTCTCCATTGCGTCCTGTATTTGCTGAAATTTTTCCGGCGAAATTGAAGCGGACGGGGGCGTGGCAATGGTCGTGAAAATACGCCCGCCCATATCCACATCCTGTGTAAAATAAGGGTTTCCGGAAGGGTCCATCCCCAGTTGAGGCGTACCGACAGGGGCACCCCCCAAGAGTATGCCGGTGAACTGCGGCATGGTTCCGCTCCCCTGTTGCTGCACATCGCCCGCAGTTGGGGGCGTACCCTTGGTTTCCATCCTGGGAGTCGGCTGGGTATAAGCTCTCAGTAACTCTCCAATGCTTGCGTTCGGATCAATAGGCATGAGCTTTTTCCTTTGCGCGGCATTGTGTTGGCCGTGCGGGTTGATTTATCCGTAAAACCGCTCTGCGCAAAATTTTGCGTCGGGTACCGCTGGCGCCGCGCTGCTGCTCTTCCATGCTGCTCAAGGCATGTTGCGCTTTCCCGGCGCATTGTGTTATTTTATCTATCCATGCTCTTTACGCGCGGTCGCAATTGCGCTATTGTACAATTCTTCTCGCTTGGTGTCTGGTGGGGACGATGGCGCGGTGGCGAGGCCCTTGACAACGCGTCCGCCTACATTCACATCCTGTGTAAAATAAGGGTTTCCGGAAGGGTCCATCCCCAGTTGAGGCGCACCGACAGGGGTGCCCCTCAAGAGTGCGCTGGTGAGCGGCAGCATGGTTTCGCTCGCCTGTTGCTGCACATCGCCCGCAGTTGGGGGCGTACCCTTGGTTTCCATCCTGGGAGTCGGCTGGGTATAAGCTCTCAGTAACTCTCCAATGCTTGCGTTTGGATCAATGGCCATAATTTTTCTCCTGGGCGCGGCATCGTGTTGGCCGCGCGGGTTGATTTATACGCAAAACCGCTCTACGCGAAAATTTTGCGCCTGGTCTCGTTGGTGCTGCGCTGCAATTCTTCCATGCTGCTCAGGGCCTTGTTTTTAACCTCCCGGTAGGATTCCTCCAACCGTTCGACCGATTTTTTTATGGACTCGTGCAGCGCTTCTTCTTTTTCATATTTTTTGATTTCGGCCTGGTGGATGGTGGTAAAATACTGCCCTGTGGATTCGACCGCCTTGCTGAACCCGCCGCCAATCTGTCCCACGGCGCCGGCCGTGGTGTTGTACGTGAACATCACCTGGTTGGAGGTTGCGGAAGATGCCTTGCTGGCCGCGATATCGGCCTTGAGCAGCAATCTTTCGGCCTTGAGGCCGCTTACGGCCTTTTCGCCGAAGCGCGTGCCCTTGTCGATGACGCCGGTGCGGGCCTTGTCCGCGGCCTCCGCGCCAGCCTTGGCCGCCCTGCCCACCCCGGCGGCGCTGATGCCGACCTGGGCGACCCCTATGCCCACAGACACGGACGCACAGACTATACCGGCAATCAGCTGGGTTCTGGCCATGTTGCGCAGCTCCTTGGCCTGGTCGTCCTTGGCCTTGACCACGGCCTCGGTCTCCTTCCAAATCTGTTCCTGTTCCTGGCGGCGCCTTTCAGAGGCGGTTTCGATGACCGTTCCCATGATCAAGGCCCCCGGCGAGGGCGCGCCCCAAAAGGAGGACATCCGGGCAAAGGCTTCGCCGTTGGGTTCTTTGAGCTTGGGGATGCGCGCGCTGAATATGTCCAGGGCCTGATCAAAGCTTCTGCCCCTGTTTACGGCGCCCAGCAGGAGTTCATCCACCAGATCGGGAGGCACCTGCTCATTTCTGGCCTGTTCAATGAGGCTGTCATATCGCTGTTGGTTGAACCCGGGGACCTGGCTTACATCGTTTATGGGCATGATCCGCTCCTTGTTGTTCAGGCCATGGCCGGTTGGCCGCCCAGTATCGCCTTTTGGGTGGCATTGTTTTCTTTGACTATGTCCGTTACCTTG
>JAITGZ010000119.1 GCA_031280335.1 Deltaproteobacteria bacterium
TCCGTAATCGCGCCCACAGGGCGGAAGGCATCCTCAGGCAGGGTCAGGGCCTTGTCCAGCGCCTCCAGCATTCTGTGCTTGTCACCGGGCAGGCGTCCATGCACATCCGCAAAGTTAAGCCAGTGATCGCTCAAAAAAATCCCTGTGCAGTCCAGATTTTCCATAAGCAGGCGCAGCTCGCGCAGCACAGCGTGAGGCCCCGGCAAGGCGAAATTTCCAGCGACCCACTCCTCTCCCAAGACTGTGCCGGGTATGGGGGTGAAGGTGCGTACGCGGATAAAATCAGGGTTCACGGCATTCAAGACCCTGGCGCTGTCCAGGGCATGGTCGCGCCACATATCCAAACCGCCCAGACCGGCCATATAGTACATGCTCAATTCCATGCCCGCCTCCCGCACCCTCAGTCCGCTCTCCATGTGCCGGCACATGTCGCTGCCCTTGTGAACCCGCATCAGCACGGGGTCATGCCCGCTTTCCATGCCGCAGTGGATACGGGTCAGCCCGGCCGCACGCAGTTCCTTCCATTCCTCCGGACTCTTCAGAGAGATATACTGCGAAGCCCCGTAAGAGGTAACGCGCTCCAGAGCCGGAAAAACCTCTCCTATGCGGCGCAGTATGCGCAGGAGATGCTCCGTACGCATAATCACCGTATTGCCGTCCGCCAGAAAGAGGCTGCGCGCCGAGCGAGGGTCGTAAATCCGTCCGGCCTCCTCTATGTCGGCGAGTATATCCTCCACCTTGCGCACACGAAAACGCTTATCCTTATACATATTGCAAAAGGCGCAACGGTTGTGCGGACAGCCCACAGTGGCCTGTATAATTATGCTGTTCCCCTCTGAAGGGGGACGGTAAACTACTCCTTCGTAACGCATTTATACTCCTTAAATAACGCCTGGCGGCATCCGCCGCACAGGCTATCGCGCTTGTTTGCGGCGGGCGGCAAAGCCGCCCTTGCAAGCCCTCGCGCTCCGGCCAGGATAGGCCGGCCGCGTATTCAATGTTCCTTAAATAACGCCTGGCGGCATCCGCCGCACAGGCTATCGCGCTTGTTTGCGGCGGGCGGCAAAGCCGCCCTTGCAAGCCCTCATCGATGCGGTCGCTATCCGTAAAGCAGCCTTGCCGCCTAACGGCTACCGCACGCTCCGGCCAGGATAGGCCGGTTGCATATTTCATGCTCCATGTATATTTACGAGGGGGTCTGGGGTGCCTTGCCATTATGCCAAGGGGTGGCAAGGATAAGGCTGCGCTTGGGCGAATATGCCCCTTTCTCATTCCCCCCAGGCGGGTACGGGCGGCAGCCCGTATATTCACATCAGCATGTCTTGGTCCGACGGAACGGACTGCGCACGCTTTCCGGATATCCTCACCTGCTTGTTCACCGGCGCTGGGATTTTCTTTAAAAAGAAACCGAGCCGGCGCAAGGTATTGTGCACGGTCTGGATAGAGCAAGTTTTCATCATAGAATCACGTATTTGTTCAAGCGTCATGTCCGGTTGTTTTTTCATGAGCAAGATCAAGAGTTCCTTTTCCGCAGGGGAAAAACTCTCCCGCCTGTGTCCGCGAGGAAGCGGCTCCATGCGTTGCTCCATGCGCTCAATCCGCAACCAGTTGCCGATGGTCCTGCGGGCGACTCCATATACTTCGGCCAGATGCTCTTGCGTGTAACACCCTGTTTTATATGCCGAGATCGCCCGCTGACGGAGTTCTTTGGAGATGATTCGCATGGGTAATTATTTAGACGCTCTTTAAGAAAAGTCAATTAAATAACACCCGGTCGCGGACGCGACCGGGTGTTATTTAGAGCATTTTACGATGGACTTGCTCCGGCCTTCGGCCAAGCCCGCTGTACGGGCTTTTTCGCGGGCGGCGCTACGCGAACCCCGCCGCCAGAGCAATTTCACTTTGAAATTGCTCTAATAACCACCTACTCAAACAATTCGCGTCCGGCCTGGAGCATTTTGGCGGCTATATCGCGGCTGTCCACGCTGTATGAGCCGTCTTCCAGCCTGGCCTGGACAGAAGCGACTTTATCCGCACGTACATCCGGCGCGTCCAGCGCGGCCGAGGCCACTGCGGCCTTGAGGCTGGAACTTTTGATATCCACCACATCGCCGGAGGCGGTCTGGCGATCTGTCCCGGCCGCGACCTGCCGCGTCTCGGCCTTATCCTGCTCCAGCTGCCCCACATAGGGCGCTTCCAATTTATTGAGCGTGTTCTTGATTTCCATAACCCTTCTCCCGCGCTTGCGCTGACATAATAACCTAAAGCATGGTTTCCGCGACCGTCTGCCGGGTAAGATCCAGCAACTTGCCCATTATGGCGTGCCTTTCGTCCGGCGCGACCTCTTCAAAATCCTCGCCGCGTATGCGGAAAATTTTAAAATCCACTTCACCCGGAGGATACTGAAAAACCAGCCGTTCACCCAGGGCTGCGTCCAGACGATCCCTGACCTCTAAAACAACCGGATTTTCGCTCCCGGAGAAAATCAAATTATCCACCACTTCGCGCGTTATCCTTTCCACCATCAGTTTACGCTGTTCTTCCGGCACGGGCAAGGGGTCATATCCCCTTTCCCGGCCAAGCAGACGCTGGTAGCGGATAAGCTTTCTCGACGATATGAGCTGCCTGCCATATTGCAGCAACATATGCCGGGTATAAAATGACTGCCTCTCCACAATCTTATCCCCTCATCCAGCTTATCGGAAGAGGGAAAAAACTCTTTAGCCATACCGCCAAAAAAAATTTTATGCCCGGCAGACGGGGGGATGCGCCAAACCGACCACAACCAGCTTATCGGCGTTTGGAAAATTTTATTTATGCCTGTAACCGGCTCTTGCCTTAAAACCCGTGCTGGTTTACCCATGTCTAGACCGCGCTCTTTGCGCACGGCCCGCCCTCCGGGGTGAAATCATCCTTAAATTCGACGGAATGCCATGCTTACCTATCCACAAATAGACCCTGTCATTTTTTCCATCGGCCCGTTAGCCGTGCGCTGGTACGGCCTGACCTATATGGCCGGCTTTCTGGCGACCTGGATTCTGGGCAATTACCGGGCCGGACGCCCGGAGCGCTTTCAGTCCCCCTTCAACCGGGCGCAGTTTGACGATATCATGATCTGGGGCATTATAGGATTGATTCTGGGCGCGCGCCTGGGCTATGTCCTTTTCTATAAACCATTGTTCTATCTGGAATACCCCAAAGAAATTCTGGCTGTCTGGCATGGGGGCATGTCTTTTCACGGCGGTCTGCTCGGCGTGCTCCTCGCGCTTTGGCTGGCCGGGCGCAAGCGCAAGGTGGATTTTTTACGCGCCTTGGATTTTTTTGCCCCGCTGGTGCCTCCCGGTCTGTTTTTCGGGCGCATCGGCAACTTCATCAACGCCGAGCTTTGGGGACGCCATACGGACGCGGCCTGGGGCATGGTCTTTCCCGTGCCTGAGGCCGGGCCCTTTCCTCGCCACCCTTCGCAGCTTTATGAGGCTTTTCTGGAGGGTCTGCTTCTTTTTGCCGTTCTATGGGTCTTTTCCTCCCGCCCACGCGGACGCGGGGCGGTTTGCGGGCTGGGACTGCTGGGTTACGGCCTGTTGCGCCTTTTCGCCGAATTCTTCCGCGAGCCGGATCGCCATTTGGGATTTATCTTCGGCGGGGTGGCCACCATGGGCATGCTCCTGTGTCTGCCCATGATCCTCATGGGTGCCCTGCTCCTGTGGCGGGGACGCGCCTCCACAATCCCATGCCCGCGCTGAAGATTTTGTGGCGCTGCGCCCTTCCGCCGCTCCTTTCCTTATTGCTGTGGGGGCAGGCCTTATGCGCTCCGGCACCGCCGCGCCAGGAGGCTTGGGCACTCAGCGCCGACGACCATATGATCTCCATTGCCGATGATTCCATTGTGGAACTGTCGGGCAAAGTAACCCTGCGTATGGGCGAGGATCGTCTGCATGCTGATTTTGCCCGCTATTTCAAGCAAACCGGTTGGATTTATCTATCCGGCCATGTGGAGATATACCTGGGCCAGGACCGGCTTTTCGCCCGTGAAGCCGAATTTGACCTGCACAACCGCGAAGGCTGGCTTACGGATGGCCGCATTTTCATGGCCGAAACCAATCACCGGTTGCAGGGGGAAAGCATAGTCCGCCACCGGGACGGCTCATACAGCTTCCGGCAAATGAAATTCACCGCCTGCGATGGCGAAACGCCTGCCTGGTCCTTCACCGCCGCCGATGGTTCGCTGGAGGTGGGCGGCTACGCCCGGCTACGCGGGGCGTCCTTTAAAGCGGCGGACATGCCCCTGGCCTACTCCCCTTATCTGCTGGTAGCCATCAAGACCGAACGTCAAACCGGCTTTCTGCTGCCGGATTATTTCATCAGCGACAAAACCGGCCTTGTTTACACCCAACCTTTTTTCCTGGCCATAGACCCCAGCCGCGACCTTTCACTATATGAAAGCTACATGAGCGAACGCGGCTTCATGCACGGCCTGACCTATCGCTCCAGCGCCGCCGAGGATGAAAACCTCTGGCTGGGTTTTGACTACCTGCGTGACCGGCAGGCCATAAACTCCGACCTGGATGACCGCCACTACGGCGGCGATAATTTGATCCGCCCGGACAAAAACCGCTACTGGCTGCGCGGCATGTACAACGCGCGCCTGCCGGGCGCGCCCCTCTGGCAGCTGCGCGCCGACCTGGACTATGTATCGGATCAATACTACCTGCGCGACTTCAAACGCAGCCTGAACAGCCTGGCCCGAAACAACAACGCGCTGTACAGCACCTTCTCCCGCGAACTGAAAGACCTGACCGAAGACCGGTCCAGCACCCTGCTTTTTTTCCGGGAATGGACCAGAACCGGCCTTTATCTCTCCGGCAGCTACAGCCAGAACCCCCAACTGGGCAACGGCGACCCCCTCCTGCCCCACCACGTGCCCGCGTCCGCGCAAGACGATACCGTGCAGCGCCTGCCTGAACTGAACCTTTACCTGCACCAGGGACGCCTCCTGCCCGGCCTGCCCCTGGAACTGCGGGCCTCGGGTCAGGCCGCCCACATGTACAGACGTGAAGGGGTCAGAGGCTCCCGCCTGGATATCAGCCCCCGCCTAAACCTGCCTTTATCCGGGACTTACGGCGCGATAAACGCCGCCGCCCGCCTGCGCCACACCCGGTATTATTCCAATGGAGACAACAGCGCCCTCGAAACACGCACGCAAAGCCGTAACGCCGTGGATATGGAGCTGCATGGCTCCACCGAGTTTTCCAGAATTTACGCCTTTTCCGGCTCTTCTTCCCCTCAAACGGGACAGAGCCGGAACACCGCCCTGCGGCACAGCATACTGCCCAGGCTGACCTACCGCTATGCCCCCAACCCGGCCGGCCAGAGCGAAAACCCTTTTTACACCGAGTATGACCGTCTCGCCCCGCTGAACGAACTGGTCTGGTCCGTGGACAACCTGCTCACCAGCAGGAGTGAAATCTTTACGGCAAGCGAAGAAGCTCCTCGCCGCAGCTACCGTGATTTGCTGCGCCTGCGCCTGGAGCAGGCCTATGACCTGAACGAAGCCAGACGGACACGCGATCTAAACTTGTACAAACGATCCCCCTGGAGGGATATTCTGGCGGAACTGACCCTGCTGCCGGGAGAAAATATAAGTTGGAGCAGCAGCAGCTATTTTACCCCGCAAGAAAAAAACTTCACCACGCACAGCAGCGCCCTGCACCTGCGCTACCCGGATCTGGGCGGCTTTTCCGCCTCCCTGAACCTGTACCGGCCGCTCAATGATTACAAACGGCAAAGGACTTACAGCCTGACCACCACCCGCCTAAATGCCGACCTGCTCCTCGGCGGCGGCTTATCCGCCGCCGCCTATTACGAACTGCCCATCAAAGGCGAAGGCGGCATACAAGGCAAGGACGAAAAAGGACTGACCCTTACCTACGCTCACCCGTGCTTTTCTTTGAGCGGACAAGTGATTCGGGATGAAAAGGACTTCTCCTTCAAACTCTGGTTCTCCCTTTCCGGATTGGGATTCTGACCTGACCTCCGCCTCAAACCGGGGGAACCCCGGCTGAAGCGTGCCTCCTGATAGGGCGATTTCGCTTTGAAATTATACATTATTGGGGCTATCACCCCAAACCCCATCCGGGGGGAATCATTCCCCCCGCCCCCCCCGACCGGTTAAAAGTACCCGCCCCTTTTCATATTTTTTCCCATGTTGTATGCGCGGCCGCAAGTATTTTATTGTTTATACTGCTTTTCATGATATGCAAAAAAGTATTTTTAGCGTTTTCATGTTCTATATATATTTGTACCTTTTCGCCATATTTCCCTTCTGAAATAAATTTTGCATTTATTATTTTTAAAATATAGTTGTCTAATATTTCATCCGGTAATGATTCAATGAGCCAATGAAAATACTTAATATTATTCACATGTTTATTGCTGTCAACATCTGATTTATAAACGTTATATTCCGCTTGATACTCATTTGTATTTATCAATTTTACCATTCCCAAATCAATTTCCTGGGAAATTTCAGTATTAATACCCCATTTAAGTTTTATTTCATCAAAAATAGGAACCGGCCTTCTTTTTTCAATATCATAAAAAGCCCATATCCCTTTTGCTTTTCCAATGACCGCGCCCGAATCGTCAAAAATTATATTTTCCCTGTATCCTTTTACCAAAGAATATCTTGAAATCCATGTCCTTATTAATATATTCTCTCTATATACCGGGTATCTGATCATATTTATCGTTCCAGAAATTAATATCCATCCAATATTTTTCTTTTCCAGACTATACAGGCTGTAACCAATGTCATAACAATGGTCTGCCGCAGTTTCTTCCAACAGGGTTAAAATTGTTGTCGGAGAAGCCATACCGTATTTGTTCATTTCAAAAAATCTGAGTTTGAAATGCCTGTCAAAATAGTTTTTCATAAAAAATTACCCTTGGAAGAATGGTGGAAAACAGGCGCGGCTGAGCAAAAGGAATATAAAAACAGGCAGGATTAGCAGCAATCCGACGATACGGGGCAATTTGCTCATAACCCATCATAATCAAAAAT
>JAITGZ010000187.1 GCA_031280335.1 Deltaproteobacteria bacterium
TTAATTCGGGGATCTGCCCCGAACCCCACAGGGGGGAATAAGAAAGGGGCATGTTTGCCCAGGCGTTGCTTTACCTCTGCCATCCCTCTGCACAACGGCAAGGCACCCTCAAGAGAATAAGTCAGCGTTTCTTTAACACCCTGGACCCGGAGTTTTTTAACTCTGTTGGGGCTATCGCCCTAAACCGCGTAAAACAAATCTAGCCCCCGGAACTGGTCAAATACGTGAAGAAAAGGTTACGTTTTTGTTACAAATTTGTCATGTAAAATTCATACGCCCGCCGCTGCTTTGTAACATTGCCCGAACATACTGCGGCAAAATCCGAGGGGATAGTTCCAAACCACATAAGGGACCAATAACGGACTGCCCGGGGCTATCGCCCCGCAGCCCCCTCCGGGGGCAACATTCCCCCGGCCCCCGCTCGACAAAAGGAGATATTATTATGAAAAGCAAGATGATGATCGCCTTACTGTCTTTTTGCCTGCTCGGCGCGCTGCCGCTTATGGCCGCGCAAGGCGGGGGTGAGATTATGATCACCGGCTCCACCACGGTCCTGCCGGTGATGCAGAAGGCCGGCGAAGCATTTATGGCGGCCAACCCCGACATAAAACTGGTTATTTCCGGCGGCGGATCTGGCAACGGCATCAAGGCCTTGAACGAGGGGTTGTGTCAAGTGGCCATGTCTTCGCGCGACATCAAAGGTTCGGAGGCGGATCAAGGCAAGGCCGCCGGGGTAAAACCCGTACGCACAGCCATTGCCGTGGACGCGCTGCTGCCTGTGCTGCACCCGGACAACCCGGTGCGGGAACTCAGCCTGGAACAGCTGCGCGGCATTTACGCCGGCAAGATCGTTAACTGGAAGGACGTGGGCGGCCGGGACGAAAAAATCGTGGTCATTTCCAGGGACAGTTCTTCCGGTACCTTTGAAACCTGGGCGGAAATGATCATGAAGGGCGACAGGGTAGCCCCCGCCGCCCTGATGCAGGCCTCCAACGGCGGGGTGGTCCAGACCGTGGCCAATAACCGCCGGGCCATAGGCTACATCGGCTTCGGCTACCTCAACCCCTCCCTTAAAAAAATCAAGGTGGAGGGAATGGAAGCCACGGCGCAAAACGCCCTTTCCAAAGCTTGGCCCATTGCCCGCGAACTGTATATCTTTACCAACGGCGAACCAGCCGGAGCGGTGAAACGCCTGGTGGACTATCTGCTGGACGCGCGCAAGGGACAAAAAGCCGTGGCGGAAACAGGCTTTATCCCCCTCCCGGCTAAAGCGAATTAACTAACTTGAAAACATTGCCACTTTGAGATTGGATATATGTTGAGGCTATCGCCCCAAGCCCCATTTGGGGGGAATAAGAAAGGGGCATGTTTGCCCAGGCGTTGCTTTACCTCTCCATCCCTCTGCACGGAGTTTGAGGGGGGAGCAGCGCCCCTCAAGAGAATAAATCAGCGTTTCCCTAACAGATTAACAGGACGTCAGCCCTGATTTTTGGATGGGTCAAGGTTATGCGCACTTATAATACGACAGTGATTAGGGAGAGGGTCATCCGCCGGGTGCTGGCCTGTGTTGCCGGGTGTTCCATATTATTTCTGGCTTTGATCATGCTTTTTCTTTTTCGGGAGGGTCTGCCTGTTTTTGCTTTTGTGGCCGCGCCGGATTTTTTTCTGGGTTTGGGTTGGTATCCCACAGCCGATCCGCCTGATTTCGGTATTTTGCCGCTCATTGCGGGGTCAGTGGCTGTAACCTTGCTCTCCGCCCTGCTCGCTGTGCCGTTGGGGGTGATGACCGCCGCCTGGTTGGCTGAATTTGCCCATGCGCAGGTACGCCGTTTGTGCAAACCCATGATTGAGCTTTTGGCTTCTCTGCCTTCGGTGGTGCTGGGTTTTTTCGGCATGACCGTGCTGGCCCCGCTGTTGCAGGAATATTTTGATGCGGATACCGGGCTTAATCTGTTCAATGCCGGCCTGACTCTGGCTTTTATGAGTGTGCCCACCATATGTTCCGTGGCGGAGGACGCCCTTTTTGCCGTGCCCGTCTCTATGCGGGAAGCTTCTCTGGCTTTGGGGGCCACCCGTTGGGAGACCACCGTCAAGGTGGTCATCCCGGCGGCCTTTTCCGGCATCGGTGCCGCCTGCATGTTGGGCATGTCGCGCAGCATCGGTGAAACCATGGTGGTACTCATGGTGGCGGGGGGGGCGGGTCTTATACCTGCGTCCGTCTTCGACCCGGTACGGCCCATGCCTGCGGCCGTGGCCGCTGAAATGGCCGAGGCTTCTTTCGGAGGCGAGCATTACCATGCCCTTTTCGCCATAGGCATGACCCTGTTCCTGTTCACCTTGGCCTTTAACCTGATCACCCAGCGCATAACGGAAAAAAACCGCCGCAGTCCGGACGGCGAGTAAAGGAAGGGAGGCTCATATGCCGCGTATGTCCGGGGAGAGAGTGCGCCTGCGTACACTGCGCGGCGTATTTATAATCGGCCTGTTGCGCCTGGCGGCAGGCATCAATGTGGCGGCGCTGCTGGGAGTGTGCCTTTTTCTGTTCTGGCGCGGTCTGCCCGCCATATCCTGGGAGTTTTTGCTGGAAGGACCGCGCAACTCCATGACCGAAGGGGGCATCTGGCCCTGCATTGTGGGCACCTTGCTTCTGGCCTTCAGCTCGCTGCTTTTGTCCTTTCCCCTGGGAGTGGCTTCGGCCGTGTATCTGCATGAGTACGCCGGCGCTTCCCCCCTGGCCCGTTATATACGCCTGGGGGTGAACAACCTGGCCGGGGTTCCGTCCATTGTCTTCGGACTTTTCGGCATGAGTTTTTTTGTCATCACCTGCGGCCTGGGCCTTTCGTTGCTTTCCGGCGCGCTGACCCTGGCCGTGCTGACCCTGCCTGTGATCATCAGCACGGCGGAAGAAGCCCTGCGTCAGGTTCCCCGCGCTTTTCGCGAGGCGTCCCTGGCCCTGGGGGCCACCCAAAGCCAGACCATCGCCCGCGTGGCCCTGCCCGCTGCCCTGCCCGGCATGCTCACCGGAGCCATCCTGGGTCTGGCCAGAGCCTCCGGCGAAACAGCGGCAATCATGTTTACAGCGGCGGTCTTTTTCACCCCCAGCGGGGTAAGTTCCATCTTCAGCCCGGTGATGGCCCTGCCCAACCATATCTATGTACTTTCCACCGCCGGAGTGGATATGGAAAAAACCCTGCCGCTGCAATACGGGGCGGCCTTGAGCCTGCTTTTGCTGGCCCTGGGCATGAATCTGGCGGCCATTATCCTGCGCGATCGGCTGCAACGGGGCGGCGGCCTGCGGGGCTGAATTCACGCCGGATCCCTTCAACAACAAAAGCCTTGGGCCGCGCCCCGCTGCGCGGGCCTGGTTCTCCATCGGCTTCAATTTTTCAATTCCGCATTTTAACCATTGACTGTCTGCCTACTTCAGGCATATTTGTGGACAATGGCGTAAGCCTTGGGCGTTTATGCATTGTCGGCGAGTCAACAGAATGAACCGTAACCTCTAATGCCGTAAAAGGAGCTGAATATGCCTGATAATTACTACCAGCAGTATTTTGAAGCGCAGAAGGCCATGTTTGAGGA
>JAITGZ010000239.1 GCA_031280335.1 Deltaproteobacteria bacterium
GGCGCCTCCCCATATGCCCCCATATGCCGCATACCTCCGTAAAAAAGTCCGCGTCTGTTGTCCGGACAACATCGGGGGTTTTTTTGACAACGCGTTTATGTGTGATATTTAACGCTTGACAGCGCGGCCTGCGGGTTTCTAAAAGAAAATAAACCGTCATTGTTTTATGGCCTGGTTCGCCGGGCCGGTGGACGATGGTTTTGCTTTCATCCGGCGGCCGGTACAATGAACGCTAATTTTTCATCAGCCTGTATCTAGGGAGTAAGACATGCCCGTTATTGAAACGCAAAGAACCTACGCGCTTATTGGAACCGGCGGCTGCGGCAAGACCAGCCTGGCCGAGATGCTTCTTTTGCAGGCCGGGGTGATCAACCGGCTGGGCAAGATTGAAGAGGGCGGCACCGCCCTGGATTATGAGCCGGAGGAGATCAAGCGCCGGGGCAGCATCCAGCCGGCGGTGGCCACCTTTGAATGGAAGGACGGGCGGCATTACTTCATGGATTTGCCCGGCGACGGCAATTTTACGGGCGATATGGATACCTTGCTCAGCGCGGTGGACTTTGCCGTTTTTACCCTGGATGCGGTGGACGGGGTGCGGCCCCTGACTAAAAAACATTGGCAGGCGGTACTCAAGGCCGGATTGCCCGCTTGTTGCTTTATCAACAAACTGGATCGGGATCGGGCGAATTTTGATCAGGCTTATGCCGGCCTGGCCGGTCTGGGCATCAAGCCGGTGCTGCTTTACGCCCCCCTGGGCAGGCAGGACGGTTTTAAGGGGCTGGTGGACGTGCTGGCGGGCAAGGCTGTATTGTTCCAGGCGGACGGTTCGGTAAAGGAGGGGGATATTCCGGAGGATATGCGCGAGGGGATGCGGGCTTTGCGCGAAACAGCCATTGAAAATATCGCCGAGAGTGACGAAGTGCTGATGGAAAAATATCTGGAAGAGGGCGATCTTTCCCCTGAAGAAGTGATCATGGGACTGCGCCGGGGGGCCGGACGCGGCGAGCTGGTGCCGGTCATGGCCGGGGCGGCGCTGGAAAACAAAGGCGGGGCGCAGCTTTTGAATTTGATTGCCGACTTTATGCCTTCTCCCCTGGATCGGCATAGCCTGCTGGATGAGAACGCCCAGGAGATGAAAATTGACCCGGCCGGGCCCCCTCTGTGCTTTATTTATAAAACCGTGCAGGATCCTTTCTCCGGCATGTTGAGTCTGATCCGGGTCTTTTCCGGCAGCGTGAACAGCGAATCTTCCCTCAAGAATATGCGCACGGGTGAAATTGAGCGTTTGGGCACGCCCATTTTCATTACCGGCAAAAACCAGTCGCCCACCAAAGAAAATCTGGGTCCGGGCGCGTTGGTGGCCCTGGCCAAGCTTAAAAACACCCGCACCGGCGACACCCTGATCTCGGACAAGGCGGGGCGTTTTGTCATGCCTTTTCCCGCCCTGCCGCCGCAGCTCATTTCTTACGCCCTTGCCCCCAAGGACAAGGGGGATGAAGAAAAGGTCTATAGCGCCGTGCAGAAGCTGACAGAAGAAGACATTACCCTGCGTCTGAGCCGGGATGAGCAGACGGGTGAGATCATCATCTCCGGCATGGGGCAGCTGCACATTGAACTGGCGGTGGAAAAAGCCAAACGCCGCTATAAGGTTGACATTCTGCTGAACACCCCCAAGGTGCCCTACCGTGAAACCATCAAGGGCAAGGCCCAGGTACAGGGGCGGCACAAAAAGCAGACCGGCGGGCGCGGGCAGTTCGGCGACTGCTGGGTGGAGTTTGAGCCTCTGGGCAAAGGGACGGGATATCTTTTTGAAGACGCCATTGTGGGTGGAGTTATCCCCCGCCAGTATATCCCGGCGGTGGACAAGGGCGTGCAGGAGGCTGCGGCCAGGGGTTTTCTGGCCGGTTATCCCATGGTGGATTTCAAGGCCCGTTTGTATGACGGCAGTTACCACAACGTGGATTCTTCGGAAATGGCCTTTAAAATCGCCGGTTCCCTGGCCTTTCGCAAGGCCATGGAGCAGTGCAGGCCCACCCTGCTGGAGCCGATTGTTACCCTGACCATCTCCATCCCCGATGAGTTCATGGGCGATGTCATCGGCGATCTTTCCAGCCGCCGGGGCAAGGTGTTGGGGTCGGATTCCGTCTCCGGCATCACAGAACTTAAAGCCCATGTGCCCATGAGCGAAATTTTGCGCTATGCGCCGGATCTGCGCTCCATGACCAGCGGCCAGGGCGTGTTCACGGCGGAGTTCTCGCACTACGAAGAAGCCCCGCCCCAGGTAACCGAAAAAGTGGTGGCGGAATATAAAAAGATCAGACACGAAGAAGAATAGCCAGAAATGTCGAGGGGGTTTGGGGGGAATCATTCCCCCCAGCGGGGTTCGGGGCGGAGCCCCGAATTAATCAGTATTTTCTTAAAGGGATGTAAGATGGCCGAGGAGGGGGCAGACGGCGGGGGGGGCCGGGAAGATCCGCATTATCGCGGCCACCGGCAGCGGCTGCGCGGCAGGCTCAGGGAAAACCCCGGCGCCTTGCGGGATTACGAGCTGCTGGAGCTTATGCTGGGCCATGTACTCACGCGCAAGGATACCAAGCCCTTGGCCAAAGAACTGCTGCGGCGCTTTCATTCCCTCAGGGGGGCGCTGCAGGCTTCGGAAGCCGAATTATTGGCGGTGGAGGGCTTCGGCCCGGCACTGGCCGATTACTGGCTGCTTTGGCGTGAGTTTACGGCCCGTTATGCGGAATCTCCTTTGCGCCGGCGTGAGCTGCTCGCTTCGCCGGAGGCGGTGGCGGTCATGGCCGGGGAGCGTCTGTCCGGCCAGGCGTATGAGTCTGTTTGGGCCGCCTTTGTGGACGCGCAAAACCGCCTGCTGGCCTGGGAAGAAACGCAAAAGGGGGATGTGAGCGCGGCTTCCATCCGCCCCAGGGACATTCTGGAACGGGCGCTGCTTTTGAAGGCTTCGGGCTTTATTTTGGCGCATAATCATCCGGGCGGCCGGGCCGTCCCCTCCAGGGCGGACCTGGAAATGACCAGACGCCTTAAAAAAGCGGCTCAGGCCCTGAACATCCGCTTTCTGGATCATATAATCATCGCGGATGGGGAACCGTACAGTCTGCTTCGCGCGGGAGAGCTTTAAAGCATTTTAAATTTGTTTGTTATTTGGGGCGGCAGCCCCAAACCCCCTCAACATTGAACTATTGCGGCGGCGGATAAGGCGAAGCCCCGCCGCCGGGCAATTTCAAAGTGAAATTGCTCTAATGTCTGTTCAAAGGCAAAAGTGCAGAAGAGAGTGGTCAATGCTGATGTGTGGATTTTTGACCATGAAGCGATCCAGCCATAAGCGTTCCACATCCCATGAGGTCATATACAGCTTCGGGTTTGCCTTGTCGGAGTAATCTGCCGCCAATTCCTGCCGGCTGGGGATATCCGCGTAAACGCACCTGGTTCTTTCCGTCAAATCCAATATGAGATCTTCGCAGCTCATATCTTTCAAACTCGCGATATTCTCTGCGGTGATGCGCAGGGCAATCCTGTCGCTTTGACGGAATTCTTTCCCGACAAAAAGGGCCTTGGCCCAGCCGTCCTCTGTTTTCCAGTCCGCCAGGTTCTTCCGGTACAACTCCTGTACAGCCGGCGTTTGTTTCAATAATTGCCGGAGGGTGGGCCGTTCGTTCTCAAAGAGCTTCCCCCGGCCATTGTAAAACATCAGGAAGGCTTGGCGCGTGGACTCATGCCCAACGGCATTCAGTTTTACAAGCAATTCGTTCAGTTGGGGCAGGTTTGCGGAGGTAATGATAATTCGCTGCAGGTTGGACATGCCAAGATCCGCCGCTATGCTTTGCGCCTTTGTCTGAAAGTTGAAATGTCCCGCGCAGGAGCAATTATAGTCATGGGACGAACCCACCCCGCAGTAAGTTGCCGCCACATGCAGACAGCCCAGTTCCCGCCGGGCGGCCAACCATGCGCGCAGCTCTTTTTTTCCCATAATCGGCAGGCCGCCTAGAAAGATATAGCGCAAATCCTGCGCGCCGGGCTGGTTGTACCCATTTTTGAAAAACAACCGCACCAGCTTGGCGAATTCAACCAACGGGAAATTATATGAGTTCCCGAACCATTGCTTGACCTCAAAGCCGGTTTTATTTTTGTGGGCAATGAATTTCTCTACAACTGCCACAAAGCTGTCCACGGCAATATCATGCGTGGCGCGTTCGTTCAGAAGACAAAAGCGGCAGTGATGGGCGCACTTTGCGATTTGCGCCGTGATTGTCAAACCAACAGGGGTAAAGTCAGCCATTCAAATCTCGCATTTGGAGCGGATGAACTTTGAGATTATACATTTTTATTGGGGTTGCCGCCCTAAACCCGGTCTGGGGGCCGACGGCTCACGGGTGCCTGTCAGGTTTTTCAGCTGATTTACTCTGATTGTTCACTATGGGCGTTGAACCTCATGCGCATAAAACCGCGCATAACCGTGGGACAGGGAGTTTTCTTCAAGCCGCAGCCAAGCGTCTATTTCCTCTTTGGAAATAGAGTACCCATACATAACCATGAAAGCTTCCAGGATTTTTTTGCGCAGATCCACATGCGGCGCGAGTTCGGGGCGCAGCGTCTGGAACAGCCACATAACCAGCAGAGGTTCTTCCACAGGACCCTCAAGTCGGGCCATGCCTGAGGGCATGTGGTAAACCCGCCGGTTTTTGACCGCTTTGAGTCCTTGCAGCTTGGGATTATTATAAATGTCGGCGACGCTGGTATAGGTAAAAGCCAGGGCGTACGGGTTTATATAAATAATCTCCGGGTCCATTTGCAAAAGCGTTTCAATGTTCAAGAGTGCTGTGGCATTGAATTTTCCGCTGCGAAAACTCTTTTTTTCGGCGGCGTTCACGGCTTTCAGTTTTTTGAGAATTTTATGGAAATGCGGATTGGTCGAGCCGTTCCACAGGGTGAAACCGGTGTTCGCCAAGATCACCAGGGTTTTTTCTTCGAGTTCTTCCGGGAGTTGGGAATAAAAAGTATCCAGTTCCTCCTGGTAACGTGCCCAAAGCCAGGTTACTCGCCCGCTATGGCCGCCGGCATCTCCAAGTACGCGGAAGAGCCTGCTTTTGTCTCCGCCGTCCGGGGATATTCGAATCAAGCCGGGAAATTTAACCCGTTCAAAACTCCACGCCAGGTAATCCCAGGAAAAAATAACATCGGGCCTCACCCAAAGAGATTGCTCGGTGCTGAAGGGGGCGATGGAAGCGTTATCAAGAAAGCTGAGCGGCTTTGACGCCATATGGGGGAAAATTCTGTCCAGGCCGGAAGCTTTGAATTCCCGTTTCATGTACGGCGGGATCATCAAGATGGAGGCATCTGAGCCTGTAACGGCCAGATAATGCCAGGCAATGGGCGTTAAAAGCAATGCCCGGCCGGGCGGACCATCCAGATGGATGGTCCGCCCGGTCATATCTTCAACTTCAAGTGTAAGTGGGCTATCCGGCGCATCCGCCACCAACGGCGGGAAAGCACCCCTGGTCAGCGCGCCTGCAAAAAACAGGCAAAAGAAGATTATTGCCGGGCTAAGCTTCATCTGTCTAGAAGACGCATTCCAGCGAAAAAAGTATGGTTCTGGGGTCGCCCAGGATTACATCCGAACCACGCTCTCCAACCCAATAGGCTTTGTCTGTGACGTTGTTGACGGTGAGCCTGAGTGTCCCATCAATACCGTAAGCTTGCATGACGTAGCGCATCCCTATGTCGCCTGTGGTATGCGGAGATATTCTGGCAGTGTTGTCGTTGTTGGCCATGGAGTTGCCGTTGAAATACATCCCTCCGGTAAGGGCTAATCCTTTGATGAAGGGCAATTCGTACTCCAGGTAGAGCTTGGCCAGGGTTTTTGGAACATACTGCGGACGTTTGCCTTCATAGCGCGGCGTGGAGCTTTTGCGTACCTCCGCGTCAAGGTAGGTGAATCCGCCCATTAGATTAAGAGAGTCAAAGATTTTTCCGCGGGCGGTCAATTCAATGCCTCTGTGGCGCTGCCGTCCATCTTGCACATATCTGTTTATGGAGGTATCGGCGTATTGCAGGCCTTTATCAATATGGAAGAGAGCGCCGGTCAGCATTACTCCGTAGATGTCGGCTTTAACGCCCATCTCATACTGTTCGCTCATGAGCGGATCAAGGTGTTCCCCGGCATTGGCGTAGGTTGGGCCGACAATGGTGCCGTTTTCCAGCGACTCCATATAGGTCGCATAGGTGGTAATCTTGGGTACCGGCTTGAAAAGCGCAGACGCGGTGGGCGTCCATTTTCTTTTACGGTAATCGCTGGTGCGGCGGCCGTCTCCAGCGGCGTTATAAGCTTTTGTTCCGATGGTGGCATAGTTTGCGCCGGCCATTAACATCCATTGATCATTGAAGGTAATTTCGTC
This sequence comes from Deltaproteobacteria bacterium, assembly GCA_031280335.1. Classification (GTDB taxonomy): domain Bacteria; phylum Desulfobacterota; class Desulfovibrionia; order Desulfovibrionales; family Desulfovibrionaceae; genus WRHT01. The sequence goes on from JAITGZ010000239.1 coordinate 6,414, forward strand.
GCCGATCATGAAATTGTAGTTGAGGGTTTCGCTGTTCTTGGCGCGTCCGGCGTAGTACTGCTCAAAAACCCTCAGGCCGCTCAAGTCATGGTTGAGGGCCAGACTGTTGTTGTTGAAGCTCCCGCTCAGGCCGGCGAGTTGGTAGTTGAGTCCGTAAGTTCCGCTGAGGTTACGAAAACGCCCAAGGCTGTTTGTGGACTCATAACCGTTGACCCCGGTGGTAAGCTTGTGGGCTATGCCTAAAGTGTCAAAATTAGCGTCCAGATAGGCATGGGCACCGTTTGATGCGTATTCCCAGTCCAGAAAGACCACGCGGTAGGTGTAATTATCGGTGCCGCTTACAAAGGAACTGCCCGTAATTATGGAGCGTCTGTGAGTTTTTCTGTACGCATAGGCCGCCCTGGCCTTGAGAAAATCGTTAATGTCGTATTTTACGCCTAAACCGAGGGTGGTTACTTCAATCTCGTTGCCCGTGTCATCGGAGACCCAGAGTTTGGACGGGTCCGGTGCGCCGTGCAGAAAAGAATTGTTGTCGCCTATGGTAAAGGCACCCTGCCGCCCCTTCATGTCCACTTCGCCGTAAGAGGCGTTGGCCTGCATCAAAAGGCTCTTGGTTATGCTCCAGTCAACAGCGCCGCTGACAAATTTTTTGTTCATGCGCTGATGCTCCACACTGGTACGACCGTCAAGGGCCATGACATTGAGGCGGTACCCCAGCTTATTTTTAATTATCTGTCCGCCCGAATCCGCATGGGCGTAATACTGCTCGCCGCCCTGGCCGCCGATTTTTACGCTGTTGAAAAATTCTTCGGTGGGACGCTTGAGCTTGTAGTTGACCAGGCCACCCACATTGCCCTGCCCGTACATAAAGCCGGAGAGACCGCTCAGAATCTCCATGGATTCCACATCTTCAATGAAGACTCCCAGGCCGACGTTATCAAGCTGCACGCCGTTAATGATGTTGCGCGAGGTCATCCATAATCCGCGGCTGGTTATGGCGGTTATCTGGTTGGATTCAGAGGCCCAGCCGCCGGTAACGTTGGGCGCACGCCTGATGATGTCGCCAGCGTTTTTGGCCTGCATGTTCTCCATAAGCGGGGCTGGAATAACCGTGATGGAGTATGGCGTATCCAGTAGCTGGCGGCCGCCCCAAGGGCCGATTTCTTCAAGCTCTCTTACCACATAACCGTCTTTACTCGTGCCGTCATCTTTTTCTCCTATAACCTGCACAGGGGATAACTTTATAACCGGCTCAGCCGCCTTGGTTTCAGCCTCTTGGGCGAAGCTTGCTCCACAGTCAATGACGGCGGCGCAAATTGAAACAAGGACAGCCAGCATACAATGCGTACAGAGTCTGAACATTTTTTTCCTCCAATGACAGATTACAATTTTGATTATCGATTCTAATTATGAAAATACCGGAATAATGGATTCAGCCATTTTGCCTTCATGCTCAAAGCGTACACGTTTTAAGGGGATGCCATATATTTTTGTGAGGTTGGCTTCGTTCAGCACATCCTGCGCGCTTCCCACATGGTAAGAAGCGGCATCGACCATCAGCAGGGCCGCATCGGCCACTTGTAAGGCATGATGCGGCAGATGCGTTGTAAAAATTATTGTTATGCCGAGCGTTTTGCTGAGGCGTATGAGCCACTGCAGAAGCATATTTTGATTACTGAGATCCAGGGAGGAGGTGGGTTCGTCCAAAACCAGTATGTCAGCCTCGGCAACCAAAGCTCTGGCCAGCATGACAAGCTGGCGTTGCCCGCCGGACAGTTCGTTGAACAGCCTTTCCGCCAAATGCCCCACCTGGAACTGCTCCAGGGTCTGCAGGGCAAGTTCCACATCGCGTTTGCCGGGGCGTGAGAACAGGCCGATATGTTTTGCCCGCCCCATGAGTACCATGTCCATAACAGTAAAAGAAAAGGCTGCGTCGAAAAATTGCGGCACAAAGGCCGCACGGCCGTTTATCGCGCAGCTCCCGGCACGCGGCGGCAGGAGCCCCAGTAGAATTTTCAGGAAGGTTGTTTTGCCGCAACCGTTCAAACCAAGGATGGAGAAGACCTGCGAGCGACGAACAGTCAGGGAAACGTCTTTGAAAAGCCACGGGCTTTTCTCGTAGTGGAAGCCCATTTGTCTTGCGTTGAAAACAACCTCCTGCCCGGCTGCGGGTTGGGAAGGATCAGTCACTGTTCCACCCCCTGCCTTTAAGGCGGATAAAAAAGAAGGCGAAGACCGGCGTGCCTATCAATGAGGTAAGCAGGCCGACCGGTATCTCGTGAGAGGTCAAAGAGCGTGCCAAATCATCCACCAGGAGCAGGTAAATGCCCCCAAGAA
>JAITGZ010000089.1 GCA_031280335.1 Deltaproteobacteria bacterium
GTTGGTGGAGCTGAAGGTGCTTACCCCCACCCGCCTGAGTTCCGCTCAGGAGGAACTGTTACGCGAGTTTGACCGGATGGAGGAGAAAAAACCTTTGAGCAAGGCTAAAAAAGTGTTCAAAAAAGCCGGTCGGGCCATGGGTTTTGATTGATTATGCCGGTGCCATCCTTCAGCCATATCAAAGATGATGGCTCGGCCGTCATGGTGGATGTGGGCGGCAAAGACATAAGCTCCCGCCGGGCGGTGGCCGGGGCCTCAGTCGTACTCAACGCGCACACTTTCGAACTTTTGCGCCATAAGGCCCTCCCCAAGGGCGACGCGCTGGCGGTAGCCAAAACCGCCGGAATCATGGCGGCCAAGCAGACCGCCGCCCTTATTCCCCTTTGCCATAGCCTGGCTCTGGATTTTGTCGATCTTTCCTTTGAACTGGAAGAAAAAACGCACAGCGTGCATATCCGCGCGGAGGTGCGTCTGGCCGCCCGTACCGGGGTGGAGATGGAAGCCCTGTGCGCCGTCCAGATCGCCGCCTTGACCATTTACGATATGTGCAAGGCGGCGCAGAAAGACATCAAAATCACCAATTGCCGCCTGCTGCACAAAAGCGGCGGCCGTAGCGGAACCTACGATGCGGAAGGCTAAGGTCCAAGGCGTTTTTTTATTCTCTTGAGGGGGCGCGCTGCCCCTCAAACTCCCCCGGCAGGGTGCCTTGCCGTTGTGCAGAGGGGCGGCATCGATGCTGTCGCTATCCGTAAGGATAAGGCTGCGCCTGGGCGAACATGCCCCTTTCTTATTCCCCCCAGCGGGGTTCGGGGCGGAGCCCCGAATTAATCAGTGTTTCCTTAATCCGCCGCCCTAATCAGGATGATGTACCGCAGCTGCGTGGCCGTGTCCCGCAGCTTGCGCATCCGCCGCGTATTTTTCAATCAGAGTGATGGAGCGTTGGGCCACATAGCTGATTTCCGGCTTGGCCACTTGGTCGTCAGCCCCCACGGAAAGGCCCTTGTGCCGCAGTTTATCGGTGATGAGGGAAGAGAAGAGGATGACCGGCAAGCTTTTCAGCAGCGGGTCTTCTTTGATGCGGCGGCAGAAGTTGTGTCCGTCCATCTGGGGCATTTCAATATCAGAGATGACCACATGCACAAAATCGGAGAGCGGCCTCTCTTCTTTTTCACAGCGGGTTTTGATGGACGTCAGGCGCTCCCACCCTTCTTTACCGTTATTGACCGCCTCCACATGAAAACCGGCTTTTTGCATCAGGCTTTTGATCATTTCACGGATCACTGTGGAGTCATCGGCCACCAGGGCGCGGTAGCCTTTGGAGCCGGACCAGTCCACCTTGGAATCCAGGCGCAGGGCCAGCTGCGGGTTCAGGTCGCTGACAATGCGCTCCAGGTCGAGCAAAAAGATAATACGCCCGTCCATCTTGACCACGCCGTTCACGCTGTTGTTGGTAATGGCCGAGACATAGGCGTTGGGGGCTTCCACTTCTTCCCAGCTTATGCGGTGGATGCGGTTCACGCCGGAAACCAGAAAGGCGGTGTTGACACTGTTAAATTCCGTAACCACCACTTTGGCCTCTTCGGTGGAGCTGGCGCGTTCTTTGCCCAGCCATACGGAAAGATCCACCAGAGGGATAATCTGCGAACGCAGATTAAAGGCACCTAGTACGGATTTATGCCTGACTTCAGGCATTTCCGTAACTTTTGGCATACGGATGATCTCCAGCACTTTGGCTACATTTACGCCATAATAGCCTTTGTACACCCCTTCTTTGGGGTCTTTTTCATCCAGATGAAATTCAACGATTTCAAGTTCGTTGGTGCCTGCTTCCAGCAAAATATTGGTCTGGCTCATCCTGCCTCCGCAAAAGTCCCGCTGAATAGGGTTGGGGCCGAGTGGCGGCCAATGCCGCTCCTCCGCTTTCCGAAAGATATAACACAAAAACAGATAAAAATCATCTTAAATACGCAGTTCATAAAAAATCCATAAATTAGAGCAATCTCAAAATGAAATTGTTCCAATGCCCGGACTACTGCAACGCGGTGCGCGCCGATACCGCATTAATCCCGCCGCTGGTCGATGACGTAGCAGCTCCCGGCGGATTCCTTGGCCTTTTTCTTCAAACCGGAGGCAATGGCCGAAGCCTGCCCCACATGCTCCAAGCGCCCGTTGTTATTGGATACCACCGCCATGGAAATGGACATCAACGGAAAAACACAGCCATTGCCTTGTCTGTCTTTGGAGACAATGCTCCCACGCAGGCGATCCTCATCATCATAAAAACCCGGCACAATGGAATCAAAGGCCTCGACAATGCGGCGGCAGGCATCTTCGACTACATGCGAGGGCAGGGCAAAAACAAAATCATCGCCCCCCACATGTCCGACAAAACAATCCTGGGGTGAAAGCATGCGCACAGAGTTGAGAATAACCCTGGCGGTCATGAGCAGCACCTCGTCCCCTCTGGCAAAACCGTACTTGTCATTAAACGCCTTGAAATGATCCAAATCACAGTAGCACATGGAAAAATCTATTTTACCGTCAATACGCCGCTGCATCTCATGGATAATACTGGTATTACCCGGCAGACGGCTTAAAGGGTTGGTATCCAGGCCGCGGAGTGTGCGCAGAACGGTCAGACGTATGCGCCGCCTGAATTCCTCGTCTTCTCCCGGCAGGATGAAAAAATCGTCCGCCTCGTCCTTTTCCGGATCAAATGCCCGGCACTCTTCCTCGTTCAGACAAAGCAGCACCGGCACGTGGCGGTAAACATTCTCTCCTTTGAGCAGGCCAAGTATCTCCAGGCCGTTGTAATCGGGCAGGCACGGGCTAAGCAGCACCAAGGCGGGCGGGTTTTCCATGATCCCTTCCAGCGCCTCCGCCCCTTGTCTGTGGATAATCCAGGCAAATTCCTTCTCCGGCCACAGGGCGCGTACCCGCTCCGCCAGACTGCGGTCCGCCGTGATTAACATCCCGGAAACTGTTTGCGCATGGTTCATAAAACGCCCAAGTTGGCCCTGTCGGAATATAAACCGACCACTTCATCCAGAAGGCCTTCCAGCATATTCCGGTTGATTTTCAACAGGCGCAGTCCTTGTATGTCCAGGGGCGGCACATTGTCGTCCCCACCGGAGCCGCAT
>JAITGZ010000090.1 GCA_031280335.1 Deltaproteobacteria bacterium
AGCGTAGCCCTTTGAGTTCGCCTTCCAGCAGCCAGGCGCGCTTTTTGAATAAAAGTGCGCCGCCCTGCCAACTTAAAGAAAATTCTTCCGGAAACTCATCCTTCAGCAAGGCATTATACATATTTTTTAAAGACATATGCGCTCCGTTTATGGCCTGTACGACCGCCCCAGATTATTTGGGGAACATATCAGCCTTTATGTAAAGATCAAAGGCCCAAAAACGACATTGCGGTATGCCGCAAAGCATTATACAAGCGGTCAGGGAGATGGTGCTATGGAGCAGACTTTGCTGAAGCTGGTCAGACAGCTTAACAAATATGATGAGGCATCCCTGATGGAACTTTGGCAGCGTTACGCCTCCAAGGTGTCCCGCTTTGAGCCCAGCGAACGCTGGGAAGAAGCTGCGCTGGTTTTATGCCTGATTCAATCCGTACACTGGAAAAATCAGCTATATAATGCCGAACTTGCGGCTGGCGCGCGCCGAGGCAAAGGAGAAGAACACAATCTCCACCTGTGGATGGCCGATTTAACTTCCGCCGCCGTGGACGGGCTGGGACAAGAGGAAAAAAATGCGCCCAAACAGGATGAGCAGCCAAAGGTAAAAAACGGCGAACAGGGGCGGAATGACGAATCTAACGGCAAGCCCTGCCGGATCATGCTCTTTCGGCCTGAGGAATAAATATGACAAGGAGTTCGGTATGTCGATGAACATCGTTATTATAGGCGCTCAATGGGGAGACGAGGGCAAAGGCAAAGTGGTGGACATGCTGGCCCAGGATTTTGATGTGGTGGTCAGGTCTCAAGGCGGCAACAACGCAGGGCACACAGTGGCTGTTGACGGCAAAACCTATGTCTTCAGTCTTATCCCCTCAGGCATCGCCCACCCCGGAAAACGCTGTTTCATCGGTAACGGCGTGGTGCTGGACCCTGTGGCCTTCTGCCTGGAACTGGACCGGTTGAGCGGCCAAGGCCTGCGCATAACGCCGCATAACCTGGCCATCAGCCGCAAGGCTCACATGATTATGCCCTACCACAAACTTTTGGATCAGGCGCGTGAAAAGAGCCGGGGAACCTCCAAAATAGGCACCACCGGGCGCGGCATAGGACCATGCTACGAAGACAAGGCCGCCCGCATCGGCATCCGTCTGGCGGATATGGAAAACGAGTCTCTGCTTTACTCCAAAATAGAAATGGCCTTGAAAGAAAAAAATGCCCTTCTGGCAGGGCTTTACGGTCAACAATGCCTCCGCGTGGAAGACATTATGGAAGAAATACGCCCGGCTACGGCCAGGATGATTCCCTTTCTGGCGGATATCCAGGACGAGATGGAAGAATTATGGAAAAAGGGCGGCAAGATTCTTTTTGAAGGCGCACAGGGCACACACCTGGATATTGACCACGGAACCTATCCGTTTGTCACCTCTTCCAACACTATCTCTGGAGGAGCGGCGACAGGGAGCGGCATAGCCCCCTGGAAGCTGACGCGGATCATCGGCATCACCAAGGCCTACACCACCCGTGTCGGCTCAGGCCCCTTTCCCACCGAACTTAATGATGCCGCTGGCGACAGGCTGCGCGAGCAAGGGGGGGAATTCGGCACCATCACCGGACGCCCCCGCCGCTGCGGTTGGCTGGATGCCGTTGTATTGCGTGAGTCTGTGCGCCTTAACGGGCTGACGGAGATAGCGATGACCAAACTGGATGTACTTTCCGGAATGGACAGTGTGAACATATGTACCGCTTACGTTTATAAAGGACAGCACATCCTTTATCCGCCGCAAGAAGAAAATGGCCTGGCCGAGGCCACGCCCGTATATGACGAACTTCCCGGATGGAAAGACAACATAGGCTCCGCCGATTCCATGGAAAAATTACCCTCGTCTGCCAGGGCCTATATTAGAAAAATTGAAGATATTTGCGGCATACCGGCAAAAATCATTTCTGTAGGTCCGGATCGGAAACAGACCATTATCAAATCTTGATTCGTGAATACAGCCGGTAACGCATTTTTATTGTGTTCCTTTGGGTGTCATGGCTAAAAAAACACATACCGCTCCACGGCCTGAAACAGACTTTCCAAATGCCGACGAAGTGGCTTCTGTCATGGAAGCCGGTCGTATTTTCGCAGCTGACCGGCGCTTTGAGCATACTTTGTCCTCCATGGGGCGATTATACTCCTCCCCTCCCCAATGCCTGCTGCTGGAAGGCGGCCTCCAGACGGAACGTAAACAGGCCGCGCTATACTGGGCCGCCCTATTGAACTGTACGCAAAGACAAAACCACACTGCGCCCTTCCGGCCTTGTATGGCTTGTCCTGCCTGTGTGCTTTTTTTTAGCTGCATACATCGCGATTTGTTTTTTTTCGATGGCGCGGCGGAGAACATATCCATTGACGCGGTACGTGAGCTGCGCGCCATTCTTGGAGAGGCACCCAGGGAGTCCAGACTTAGGGTGGGCGTCCTGTTTGAAGCCCAGTCCATGCTGGCACCTGCGGCCAACGCTCTTTTAAAGTCTCTGGAAGACCCCATGGAAGGCAATGTATTTATACTCACGGCCCCGCAGCGTGAGCGCCTGCTTCCCACACTGGTTTCACGCTCCTGGACCCTCACCCTGCCTTGGCCCGATTCCATTGCGCAATGGGAAAGGTCTGCCGCTCCTTCAGTTGTGGAAGAATGGGCGGGCGCGCTGTCGCGCTTTGCCGCCAACGGCCGGGGTTGGATGGAGCGCACGGCGCGCAAAGGAGCTATGGATGAACGCCTGGTACATGAGCTGCTTATCTTGTGCCAACGTGCGCTGGTTCTGGCGATGCAATCACCTGGACCGAGCGCGCACGCCACAGACGGGGATGCTCTTTATGCCGTCATAAGTCGCTTAAATCACAAAAATCAACGTCTTTTATATGAGGCCCTTGCTGAATGCCAAGACAGCCTTATTTACAGAGTCAATCCGGCACTGCTGGCTGACTGGCTCGCCACAAGGCTGTTTTTTATGCTTGACGAAAGCCTGCCGGCTGACGGGTAGAGGAGGAATGGAGCTTGCGCCCCCCAGGATGGGTGTGGCATAGATCCAATTGCAAAGTTAAAATATCCTAAAAAAATAGTTTACATAAACAATAGTTTTATAATACAACTAAATTGCCTGCGATTTTCATCTCCGGATGTGCGCAACCAGTGTTGGCGTCGCCGGTTGACAGGACATTTTCACTTTGAGAAGCTCTGCCGGGATATAAAATGCCCAAAGACGAAACGCCAACAAAACAAGCCTTCCTTCTCGGAGGCGAAAGCGGCCGGAGCGTAACGCCTTTGCCTGAGGCCATTCCCCCGCGTATAGGCAGCAAGCGCCTGTTTATCGGGCTGATCTGCGGCACCGCAGCAATCCTGTGTCTGGCGCTGATTTTTGGTTGGGGCATACCTTATATCGGCTTCAGCAACATCCACCCTGCCCTGCCCTACATAACAGGCGGTCTGCTCGTTCTGACCGTGGGGGTGATCTCATGGAGCGCCTTCAATCTGGTACTGCAAATTTTAACCGGACGGGCCATTTTAGGCGAAAAGACACGCGCTCTGTCCATCAGGCTTTTTCTGCCCATCAGTGAAGCTTTGGGGCGCCTTCTTGGCTTTAACCCGCGTGACATACGCCGTTCTTTCATCCAGGTGAACAATGAACTGGTGCTTAAACGGCGGCGTGCCTATACACCGGAAAAACTACTCATCCTGCTGCCCCACTGCATCCAAAACGGGCGTTGCTCCATAAGGCTAAGTATGGATATGGGGCGCTGCAAACGCTGTGGGGAATGCGATATAGGCCACCTGCTCAGTCTGGTGGATCATTATGGGGTACAAATAGCCATTGCCACAGGCGGAACCATCGCCCGGCGTATTGTGGTGGACAAGCGGCCACACATGATCCTGGCTGTGGCCTGCGAACGCGACCTGTCCAGCGGCATTCAGGATACGTACCCTCTGCCGGTCTATGGAGTACTGAACGAGCGACCGCACGGACCATGCCGCGACACACGCGTTTCCATTCAGCGCGTGGAACTCGCCCTTAGGCAATTTATCAGAATGGAAAGTCTGCCGGAAGCACTGTCCTGGCAAAGCCGCTGAATTGATCCGACTGAATCTCTTTAACAGACATTTTTAGAATGAGGAGACCGCCATGACAAACATGATCAAAAAGACGCAAAGACTGATGGAGCTTTTGGGGCACGAGGAAATTCCTTTTGGCGTCTGCTATGCGGATGACAAGCCTGACGGCTACGGCCCAAAACCTGGTGAAATTTTTACCCGTGAACGTGAAATCGCCGGAAAAATTGATTGGCAGAAAGCCTTTGGAAATTTCACCTGTCTGACCGGAAGCATCTGGTTAGCCAGAAAAAAGAAAAAGGCAGCCTGGATAAGTCATGAAGAGTGCGGCTGTATGGGCGGAGGGTATTATTCCGGGATGTACCAGCCGTATCTTGAGACAAATATACTGTACGTCTCCACTGGTATTCCTGGAACCCATATTGAAGGGGAACACTATCTTCCCTCACCGGAATCCATGCGGGCTTTTATGGACGACTGTGCCCCCCCCCTTGGCACGGGCAAGTATTGCGTCCTTAAGCCTCTGGGGCAGTTTTCCGATGCTGAACCACCTTTAAGCGTAACTTTTTTCGTCAGGCCGGAAGCGCTGACCGGCCTGCATACTTTGACCGGTTACGCGGCAGGCAGACACAACGCTGTTGTTACGCCGTTCGGCGCGACATGTACAAGCATCATCGCTTGGCCCTTGGTATACGAACAAAGGGGCATAGAATGCGCTGTTCTCGGCGGGTTTGACCCCTCAGCCCGCAAGTTCATGAAGACGGACGAGCTTACGTTTTCCGTACCGCTGACATTGTACCGCAAAATGCTTGACGCTATGGAGACCTCCGCGCTTGTCAGAGAGACATGGGCTGGCGTTCGCAAAAAGGTGTTGAGAAGCGGACGCGCTTGGGGAGAAGAAGCTCAAGGCGCGTAATGCTGCCCTTCCCCCGCTTGATTGGGCGTATAACCATGAACGCCCGAATATGGCAATCGGTGGTGTACCGCCCGCCCGCTAAGTTAGTCAGTCCTTAAAAAACATTTTCATCCGATTTCCCGACAAAGTTCCTTTGTAGGGTACATCACCGTGCGGAGTAAAAAAAGGACAAAAAGCAGTCCGCAGGCCACAGCATTCATCCATTTCCTGCAATTGAAGGCGGCAGCGGCCAGGAGCAGGTTGATCGCATCGCCGACTGTGCCTTTGAGAT